>NZ_JBHDJA010000013.1:0-121497 GCF_041877125.1 Arthrobacter sp. E44 | reverse complement strand
GGGGGGGGGGGGGGGGGGGGGGGGGGGGGGGGGGGGGGGGGGGGGGGGGGGGGGGGGGGGGGGGTGGGGGGGGGGGGGGGGGGGGGGGGGGGGGGGGGGGGGGGGGGGGGGGGGGGGGGGGGGGGGGGGGGGGGGGGTGGGGGGGGGGGGGGGGGGTGGGGGGGGTTTCCTCCCCCCCCCCCCCCCCCCCCCCCCCCGCCGTCGGCCCTTCCCACCATCAGGAGCCGCTGGAAGGGCCCTAAGTCGCTTTTCTGATATCTCACTACTGTGTACAAAATTGTCTGGTAACGATAAGTTCGCTGAGTCACTCCCGATCCCGGGCCCAACCCCGTTCAGACAGGACACCAATGACACGCACCCGGTCTCTGGCCTCCGGCCTCCTCACTCTCTCGGCGGCCGCCGTACTGGCTCTCGCTTCCGCCGGCGGGGCCACGGCCGCACCGGCCCCCTCCGACGGGAAGGCAAACCCGTCCGTCGCCAGCGTCACTGTCGACGCTGGGGGCTCTGCAGACTACTGGACTCCCGAGCGCATGCGGAGTGCCGTCACCGGCGACACGCTGGCCGGCAAGGCACTTGAACGAGGCAACCGCTCCAGCGCGCTCCTCGTGGAAAAGGGCAAGCCCGCCACCACCAAGGGAACCAAGGGCAAGCCCACGATCGCCAAGAGCGAGGACCCCGTCTCGCACATCGGCAAGGTGTTCTTCACCCTGGGGGGCGCCAACTACGTGTGCTCCGGCAACGCCGTTACGTCAGCGAACAGAAGTACAGTGGCCACCGCCGGGCACTGCGTCAACGAAGGCCCTGGGGCTTACGCCACCAACTTCATCTTCGTCCCCGAATACGAGAACGGCAACGCGCCGTATGGCAAGTGGGCCGCCAAGGCCCTGTACGCCCCCACCCAGTGGGTCAACAACGGCGACATGACCTATGACACGGGCTTCGCCGTCGTAGCCCCGGACAGCAACGGCGACCTGCTGACCGACGTCGTCGGCGGCTCGGGCACCGCCTTCAACCAGGCCCGCGGCCTCACCTACACGTCCTACGGCTACCCCGCCGCCGCACCCTTCAACGGCGAAACGCTGTGGAGCTGCACCGGCAAGGCCACGGCTGACCCCAACAACCCGCAGTTCGCCACCCAGGGGATCCCCTGCGACATGACCGGCGGTTCTTCGGGCGGCCCGTGGTTCATCGGCGTCGACTCCGATGGCGTCCAGAACTCCATCAACAGCTACGGCTACAACGGCTCCCCCGTGATGTACGGCCCCTACTGGGGCTCGGTTATCCAGGACACCTTCAAACGTGCAGCAAAATCCTAGGACGCCGGACGCGGACAAGGATCCCGTCAGCCACGTCGACCTGACCCAGTCGCCTGAGGAAGTCCTCGAGTACTGGACCAAGGAGCGGATGGCGGAAGCCAAGCCCCGGGAGATCCGCCTTCCCAAGCCCGCCCCACGCCCGGCTGACCAGGACTAAGCAGCAACAACCAAGACGACGGCGCCCGTCCCCTTCTGAAGGGGGCGGGCGCCGTCGTCTGTTTAACCACCATCCACTGCTCCGTAGTTGTCGTTTTCACGACGGAAAACGACAACTACTCAGCAACCGATGGGTGGGTGGGTGGGCCCACGCCGCCCGGGTTCCCTGGCCGAGCGCCAGCGAGGCTAGGGCGGCGGTGGGGATTAGTGGAAGAAGTGGCGCGCCCCGGTGAAGTACATGGTGATGCCGGCCGCGTTCGCTGCCGCGATCACCTCTTCGTCGCGGACTGATCCGCCGGGCTGGACCACGGCCCGGACGCCGGCGTCGATCAGGATCTGCAGGCCGTCAGCGAACGGGAAGAACGCGTCGGAGGCCGCCACGGCACCGCGTGCCCGCTCCGGTGCGCCGCTACCGCTTGCGTTGGAGGCACCGCCCGCACCTTCGACGTCGGACTCCACGGTGACGCCCAGGGTGTTGGCCCGCTCCACGGCCAGGCGGCAGGAGTCCAGGCGGTTGACCTGGCCCATGCCGATGCCCACCGCGGCCCCGTCCTCGGCAAGGAGGATGGCGTTGGACTTCGCGGCCCGGCAGGCGGTCCAGGCGAAGGCGAGGTCCGCGAGCGTCTTCTCGTCCGCGGCTTCACCCGCGGCGAGGGTCCAGTTGGCGGGGTTGTCGCCGTCGGCGTCCACCTTGTCGGTGACCTGGACCAGCATGCCGCCGGAGACCTGGCGGAACTCCGTGGGGTAGCGGCCGTAGCCCTCGGGCAGGGCGAGCAGGCGGATGTTCTTCTTCTTGGAGAGGATCTCCACGGCCTCGGGCTCGAAGCCGGGGGCGATGACCACCTCGGTGAAGATGTCCTTGACGGTGTTGGCCATGCCGGCGGTCACGGTGCGGTTGGCTGCGATGACGCCACCGAATGCGGAGACGGGATCGCAGGCGTGGGCCTTGGCGTGCGCGTCGGCGATGGGGTCCGCAGCGTCGGCGGATCCGACGGCAACGCCGCAAGGGTTGGCGTGCTTGATGATGGCGACGGCGGGCTCGGCAAAGTCGTAGGCGGCGCGCAGGGCGGCGTCGGCGTCAACGAAGTTGTTGTAGCTCATGGCCTTGCCGTGCAGCTGGTCCGCCTGGGCGATGCCCATCGGCGCAGCCTTGTCCACGTACAGTGCGGCCTGCTGGTGCGGGTTCTCGCCGTAGCGCAGCACCTCTGAGCGTTCCAGCGACAGCCCGGCGTAGGCGGGCCAGTCGATGACGCCGTCGCCGTCCTCGTCCAGGAACTGGCTGGCGGTCCAGGTGGCCACCGCGTTGTCGTAGGCGGCGGTATGCGCGAACGCCTTGGCGGCGAGGCGGCGGCGGGTCTTCAGGTCGAAGCCGCCGGCGGCAGCGGCCTCTACGACCTGGCCGTAGAAGGAGGGGTCGACCACAATGGCGACGGCGGCGTGGTTCTTGGCTGCCGAGCGCACCATGGCGGGGCCTCCGATGTCGATCTGCTCCACCACGTCGTCCTGGGCGGCGCCGGACTTGACCGTCTCAACGAACGGGTAGAGGTTCACCACCACCAGGTCGAAAGCCTCGATCTCCATGCTGGCGAGGCTTTCCATGTGGGCCGGGACGCGGCGGTCCGCCAGGATACCGCCGTGGACGCGCGGGTGCAGCGTCTTGACGCGGCCGTCCAGCATTTCGGGTGAACCGGTGACCTCCTCCACCTCCTGCACGGGAATGCCCGCGGCGGCGATCTTCTTGGCCGTGGAGCCGGTGGAGACGAGCTTTACACCGGCGGCGTGCAGGCCCTTGGCGAGCTCCTCCAGACCGGTTTTGTCGTAGACCGAGATCAGGGCCCGGCGGATGGGTACACGGTCAATGGATACGCGTTCATGCTGCGTGAAGCTCACAAATGTCTCCGTCTTATCTCGCGGAACAAGGCCGCGGTTGGTGGGGATAGGGCCAGTTTATCGCGATGGGCGCGCTTGCCCCGCGTGTCAGCCGGAGTGTGAACGCGCTGGGGCCGGGCTAAAGTTTTCAGCAGGAGGCGGCGATGAATACTTACACCACTGTGCCCAGCGGCGAACAGGTGGTCCAGGAACTGCCCTGGCGATGGAAAGTCCAGGGCAGAATCTTCCTTGTGGGCGGCCTCGGCTTCATGTTCGATGCCTGGGATGTGACCCTGAACGGCATCCTGATTCCGTTGCTTTCGAAGCACTGGTCCCTCTCCGCCGGCGAGGCCGCATGGGTGGGCACGTCGAACCTGATCGGCATGGCCCTGGGCGCGTTCATCTGGGGAACCATCGCGGACACGGTGGGGCGGAAGAAGGCTTTCACGGCCACGCTGCTGCTGTTCTCGGTGTTTACGGTGCTGGGCGCGTTCGCCCCCGACTTCATCTGGTTCTGCGTCTTCCGGTTCATGGCCGGCTTTGGCCTGGGCGGTTGCATTCCAGTGGATTACGCCCTGGTGGGTGAGTTCACCCCGCGGAAGCAGCGCGGGAAGGTGCTGACCGCAATGGATGGCTGGTGGCCGGTAGGTGCTGCCCTGGCCGGCTTCGTCTCGGCAGGGCTGGTGGCCCTCTCCGGCGACTGGCGCCTGACCATGCTGGTGATGGTCCTGCCTGCACTCCTGGTGTTCTGGGTCCGGAGGAGTGTGCCGGAGTCCCCGCTGTTCCTCATCCGGAAAGGCCGCCGGGAGGAAGCGGCCCGGATCATCGACGGGCTGGTGGAAGCCACCGGCGCCGAACCCCGGGCGTACAGCCTCCCCGATGCCAAAGACGTGCCACGGCTCTCCGCCGGCAGCGCCTGGACCCAACTGCGCTCCGTGTGGCAGTTCAACTGGAAGATCACCACGGCCGCCTGGGCCCTGTTCTTCAGCATCCTGCTGGTCTACTACCTGTCCCTGACGTGGATGCCCCGGATTCTGATCGGCGCCGGCTTCGCCGAGTACAAGGCCTTCGTCACCACTGCCTCCATCGCCGCCGTCGGATTCCTGGGCGTGGTGGTGGCCGCCCTCCTGGTGGAGCGGGTGGGCCGCAAATGGATTCTTGCCATCACGGGTCCCCTGTCGGCGCTGACCCTGGTGATCGTGGCGTTCGTGGTGGACATCCCCACCGCCGCGGTGTTCTGGCTGCTGGTGTTCGGGTTCGTGGTGCAGGTGGCCATCCCGGTCCTGTACGCGTACGTCTCTGAGCTCTACCCCACCGAACTGCGGGGCACCGGCTTCGGCTGGGCCTCCACGTTCTCCCGGCTGGGCGCAGGCTTTGGGCCGCTGATTTTCGCCAACTACTTTTGGCCCGAACTCGGGTTGGCCACGTCCTTTGCGCTGGCAGGGGCCCTGGTCCTGGCAGCAGTGCTGTGGATGGCGTTCTTCTCCCCCGAAACCCGCCAGCGCCGCCTGCAGTAGCGGCTTCCCTTCCCAACTGACTCGCAGTTGTTGTCGTTTAGGACCCCGAAAACGACAACAAATGCGAGCTACTTGGTCAACTGTCCTGGAGCTAGTCGGGCGACCAGCCTCTGCTGAGAAGCGCGCGGCGTACTTTGGAGACGGCCGCCCTGCCCGCGTCTTCCATATGCCGTTTGGAGATCCTGACTAGGAGCCAGCCCGCCCGCAGGAAGTCCTCCTCACGGGCGATGTCACGGACGACCTGTTCCGGGGAAGAATGCACTTCGCCGTCATACTCCACAGCAACGCGGTGACGCGGGTAGCCCAGGTCAGGCTGGCGCACGACGCCGCCGCCCAGCTCTGTGAGCACGTTCAGTTGCGGTTCGGGAAGGCCTGCGAATTCCAACGCCAGCCTTAAGCGCGTCTCAGGTGCAGAGTCGGCGCCAACCCGCGCCTGCTCACCCCCGCTACGCACACGATCTCGTCGTCGAAGAACTGTCCCACGTGGCCCACGACCCCCCTTCGCCGGGGAATAGCCATCGTGTCCGGACGGGAAATGTGGACGAGCGGCTCCCTTTGACCGGGTAGAAAACCCGGAAAATCCCAGAAGCTGAAGGCTGTGGCATGGGAGGCAGCCGAGAACGCAGTAATCGTCGTAAACGGCCTCAAAGCCTCAGGCCCGAGTGTTTCCATTGGCCCGGGCGAGGAGCCGCAATGCGGCACCCTGATTCCGCGGCTGGGTGAGTCCAGCGCTGCGTGACGGAGGCGCCTAAGGGTTACTCCGGCGTCGACCGCTTCCTGAAACGTAAAGGGTGCCCGGGCAATCTCGGCGGGAAGGGGACGAGGCGTCTTCACGCGACCATAATCGCAAACCCTTTCGCGTGCCGCCGCGGTTATCCACAGGCAGCAACACCGAAGCCCAAGTGGCTGGCAGTTGTTGTCGTTTTGAGTGCTCAAAACGACAACAACTGCGAGCTAGTTGGGAGAGGACGCGGAGTAGGCGGGGTCCGCTGCGAGCGCGGCCAGGGTGGAGACCAGGAGCCGGCGCTCCACCACCTTGATGCGCTCGTGCAGGGTCTCCTCGGTGTCGGAGTCCTCAACAGCCACCGCTTCCTGGGCGATGATGGGGCCAGTGTCTACGCCGGCGTCGGCCCAATGCACGGTGCAGCCGGTGACTTTCACCCCATACGCCATCGCGTCGCGCACGCCGTGGGCCCCGGGGAATGCCGGGAGCAGTGCGGGGTGGGTGTTGAGGTACCTGCCGTTGAAGGCGTCGATGAAGCTTGGGCTGACGATCCGCATGAACCCGGAGGAGACCACGACGTCCGGCTTGTAAGCGGCCACGGCGTCGGTGAGCGCTGCGTTCCAGTCGGCGCGTTCCGGGTAGGCCTTGAAGTCCACCACAAAGGTGGGGATGCCGGCGGCAGCAGAGCGTTCGACGCCGAGAGTCCCCTCACGGTCGGCGCCCACCGCTGCGATTTCCACGTCGAGCTCCCCCGCCTTGACGGCGTCAATAACGGCCTGGAGGTTGGACCCGGTTCCGGAAACGAGGACGACGATACGCATTGGTCCAGCTTAGGTGCACGCTCGCGTACGCTGGAAAACATGAACAGCGAACCGGGCCGGGGCGGGCAGCAGGTCAAACCCCCGCTCAGCGAGGCAGCCAAGGCCTCCCTCGCCAAGACCCGCACCCTGTTCCGGATGTTTGTCGTCTCGGTCCTGGGCGCCTTCTTCGTGTACCAGTTGGATGTCGGCTACCTATGGCTGACAACAGTGCTCACCGCCGTTGGCCTGGTCCTGGGCGTTGTCCTGCTGGTGCGGGCCATCCGGTTGAGGGAATCCAAGTTGGTCCTCTTTGGGACCATTTCCGGCCTGGTGGTTGCAGCTGTCATGGTGCTGCTGATTGTCACCACCTTGGTCCTGTACGACCAGGTGCGCGAATACCAGGCCTGCCTTGGCCGGGCGCTGACGGACCGGGCCACCCATGCCTGCATGGTCCAGTTCCAGGACGTCCTGCCGACAAAGATGCGCTAGCGGGGCCAGGGTCCTAGTGGACCAACTCCGCGTCCCGTTCCGCGGTGCTGCCCTTCTCCCGCTCCAGCCACGGTCCGGCCGCATAGCCAATAACGACGCCGATGCCCACCTCGGCGGCCACCCAAAGTCCCGTCCACAGCGGGTCGGGCCCGATGGCGGTCAGCCGGCCGAGGCCGGCTGAGCCCCTGGCGATCCACGCCAAGCCCGCGGTCAGCACTCCGGCGCCCAGCCCGGCCAGGACTGCGAGCACCAGGGTGGAAGCGCTGGCTGTGAACCAGCGGGCGTGGATCTTGATGGCGAGCCATTCGTCGAAGTGGTTTTCGCCCTCCCGCAGGAACCACCATCCGGCCATGACTCCTGCCAGCACCGGAACCACCAGGGCCACCAAAGCGTAGTCCAGGGGTCCTGAGGGGATGGCGGCCAGGACGGGGATGGAAGGGAGCGGTCCGACGGCGGTGGCCAGCGGACCCACCTGGGAGCCGGCTCCCATGGCGAAACCGGCGCCGGACGTCCAGGCGAGGGCAAAGACGACGAGGTTGGGCAGGAAGCCAAGCTGTGCGACGGTGAGGGCCGCGCCTCCCACCGGGCCGGCGTCGAGCGCTTCGTAGACGGAGACCACGAGGTTCCAGTGGATGAACAGGTCGATTGCCAGGAGCGCGGCCGCCAGGGTGAGGGCGGACATCACAGCCACGAATCCGGCTTTCGCCACAGATGCGAAGTACGAGCCGGCCCAGCGGGAATGCTGGCTGGTGCGCGAAATCCAGTCCACGGCATCGACGCCGATGAGCCGGCTCCATGAACCCGCTTCCCGCCGTGCACCGATCACCATGCCCAGTGCGTATGGAATCAGGGGAATCAGCAGGGCGTACCAAAGATTGATGATGACGTCGGCAGTGCGGCAAACAAACCCGGTGGCCGCGCCGAAGGCCGCATAGACCAACCATGACCCCAACAGCGCCTGCCACAGCTGGTCCGTGTAGGAGGCGCGGGCCAGCCTGCGGCCGGCGCGCCACGCCAGCAGGAACGGGATAAGGGTCAGGCCCAGGGGAACCACGCTCAGCGTGCCGGACCCGCCGTGGGTGGCTGCCTCGGGACCGGCGCCGGCAAGCCCCAACGGCACGCCGTGGACCAGGAGCCAGGACTGGCCGGCAAGCCTGGCCAGGACCTCGAACTGTCCGTTCTGGAAGCCGGCGGTGGCCCACACGGCAACGATGGGCGCCACCACCACCAGCGCGGAGATTATCGCCGCCTGCGCCGTTTCAAGGGCACCTTGCAGCCACAACGGCATGGGAAGGCCACGGTTTCCGGTCTGATCAGCGCGCAGTTTCATCGTGTTCCATGGTGTCACGGAGGGCGTGCCGTGCCGGCGAACGACAGGCTCGCCGGCAGCACTGATCATCCGGCAAATGCGACGCGGGGCGGCGCTTTTTAGGGGGCGCGGCCGTAAAATTGGTAGAAACCAACACCTGCCGCCCTGCCGAGGGGGTACTGCGATTTCTGCTGGCCGCCGCGCTTGGTAGTGCCGGCAATGGACCCGGATTGTCGTAAGCCGGGAAAACAGGAGCCGCGAATGAGAGATGAACCGTAAGTTCTGAAGATATTCGTCCTACTGGCTGGTGCAGTCAACGCTAGCAGCGCGGCTGCACCAGCACCTTAAAACGATACGGCGCCGGGAGCCTCCAAGTAGGCTCCCGGCGCCGTTCACCGTGTCAGGGCTGCTGCTCAATGAGCCTGCCCAGGGGAACAAGGGACCAGGTCCCCCGCTTTTATCAGCGGCGGTTGTCGCCGTCGGTGTCGATGTGTTCCTTGCGGACTTCCTCGTTCACCGTGACGTCGTCGCGGACGGTTTCCTTGTCCAGCCGGACGCGCTCCACGGGGACGGCTTCCTTCTCCACCACCGGGCGCTCCTCGTGGAGGACCACTTCGTGCTCTTCTTCGCTGATGGCAGGGCCGTCGAGGGCGGCACCCCGGTTGGCGTCCGTGATGGGCTCACGCTCGATCCGGACCTCTTCGCGCTCCACCGGGATGGTCTTGGTGACGTTCTCGGTGGTGACGTACTTCCGCAGCCGTGCCCGGCCCGTGGCTTCACGTTCCGTGCCCACGTGCAGCTGTTCCTCGGACCGCGTCATGGCGTCGTCCGTTGTGGGGCCCGAGGTGTCGTGGCCAACGGCTCCGCGGGACTCGGTATCGCGCTCGGAGCGGATGCCTGCCGTGGGGGTGCCTGCGTTCAGGTCGGCATCGCCCTGCAGGTCGGCGTCGGTCCTGGTTCCGGAGCTGGCAACGTCGGAAGCCGAGTAACCGGAGGTTGCCTCGGTGTAGGTCCGTGCACCGTTGCGGTCGTAGTAGGTGTAGAGCCGGTCCTCTTCCTCGGGGCTGAGGTGGCCGTCGGCGTCCACGCGGGGAGCATCCTTGACGTGTTCCTTGCTGTAGGGAACCACCAGGTCCTCACCCTGTTCGTGTGCGCCCTCAACCGGCACGAAGGACTCGGACGTGCCGAAAAGGCCCGTCTTCACAGTGACCCATGTGGGCTCACCCGTGTCGTCATCTGCGTACAGCTGGCCGAGCGATCCGATTTTCGAACCGTCGGAACCGACGACGTTGCCGCCCTTAGTGAGCAGGTTTTCAAGGTTTTCCCTGTTAAGCATGACGTCTCCTTGGATTGTCGTTGCACTGGGTCTGCCAGCAGTGGATATCCCGGACCGGGGCAATCTCCCGACGTCTGGCTTCCGGCCCCGGCTGCTTGAGGCTCTGCGCTGACTGCCCCACTACCGTAAGCATGCTTAGCATCAAATGCCAAGCCTACTTAGTAATTTTTTTAGGACCCGGGTGTATCTGTTCACCCGTCCTTCTCCTCCGGGTCATGCTTTCTCCCCCGTCATTTCAAGGGAGGAGCCCACGGTTGAGGGGTGAGGATCGCAATCGTCGCCGAATCATTTTTGCCGTTGATGAACGGTGTCACGCACTCAATTTTGCGGGTCCTGGACCATCTGCAGGAGCGGGGTGACGATGTCCTGGTCATCGCCCCGTCCGCCCATGACGGTGGGGCAGCCAGCCATGTCAATGGTGCTGAGGTGCACAGGCTTCCGGCGGTTCCGCTGGCCGGCTACACGAATGTCAGGGTGGCGTTGGGTGGTGTGTACCGGGTCAAGCGAATCCTTGCCGAGTACGCGCCTGACGTTGTGCATCTTGCCTCTCCCTTCGTGCTGGGATGGCGTGCGGCACAGGCTGCGAGCCAGTTGGGGATTCCCACTGTGGCCGTGTACCAGACAGAGGTCCCCGGCTACGCCGCGCGCTACGGCGTCCCCTTCCTCGAGAACTGGGCCTGGGCCAGGGTGGAGCACATCCACCTGCTGGCCACGCGCACCCTGGCGCCCTCCACGTTCGCGCTGAACCAGTTGCGCGGGCGGGGCATCCCGCGGGTGCGGATGTGGCGCCGTGGTGTGGATACCGCGCGGTTCTCGCCCGAAAAGCGCGACGACGGCTGGCGGGCTTCGGTGGCCCCCAACGGTGAACGGATCATCGGGTACGTGGGCAGGCTTGCCGCGGAAAAGCAGGTGGAAGACCTCGCGGCCCTCGCCGGCATGTCCAATACACGGCTGGTGATTGTAGGGGACGGACCCCAGCGCAACGCTCTTGAAGCGGCACTGCCCGACGCACTGTTCACCGGCTTCCTGGGCGGTGAGGAACTGGCCCGGGCGGTGGCATCCTTCGACCTGTTCGTCCATCCGGGCGAGTTTGAGACCTTCTGCCAGACCATCCAGGAGGCCATGGCATCGGGCGTGCCGGTGGTGGCCACGGGCCGGGGCGGCCCGCTGGACCTGGTGGAAAATTCCCGGACAGGGTGGCTCTATGAACCGGGTGACCTCTCAGGCATGCGCGCCCGGGTGCAGGACCTGGTGGGCGATGACGCCAAGCGCCGGGCCTTTGCCACAGCCGCACACGCCTCAGTGCAGGACAGGACCTGGCCGGCCCTGTGCTCAGAACTGATCCACCACTACGAAGAGGCCATCGCTGCCGTTCCAATGGCGGCAAGCTCGATCAACTCCAAGGGAGCCAACTGGTGAAGATATCTGTGATCGGCTGCGGCTACCTGGGCGCGGTCCACGCGGCAACACTGGCATCCATGGGCCACACTGTGGTGGGCATCGACGTGGATCCCGGCAAAGTGCGCCAGCTGGCGCAGGGCAGCGCGCCGTTCCACGAGCCCGGGCTGGACGAACTCCTCGAGGACGGCCGCACCACCGGGAGGCTGCGGTTCTCCACCGACCCGGCGGACGCCAAGGATGCACAGGTGCACTTCCTCTGCGTGGGGACGCCGCAGGAAAAGACGTCCGACGCCGCCGACCTCACCTTCCTGGTCTCCGCAACGGAAGCACTGCTGCCGCACCTGGCCGCGGGCGCCGTCGTCGTGGGCAAATCCACTGTCCCCGTTGGCACGGTGGGCCTGCTGGGCGCCATCCTGGCGCCGCGGCCGGACGTGCTGCTCGGGTGGAACCCGGAATTCCTGCGGCAGGGCACGGCCGTGAAGGACTCGTTGGTGCCGGACCGGCTGGTGTACGGCGTCGAGGGCGGCCGGTCCGGCGCCTTCAATCCCGCCACCGGTAGCCCGATGGGGGTGACGGCTGTACTGGATGCCGTCTACGAACCGCTGCTGGCCGCCGGAATCCCCCGCCTGGTGTGCAGTTCCGCCACGGCCGAACTCATCAAGTCCGCCGCCAACGCGTACCTGGCCACCAAAGTCAGCTTCATCAACGCGGTGGCGGAACTGTGCGATGCCGTCGGCGCGGACGTGGGCGAACTCAGCGCAGCTATGGGGCTGGACCCCAGGATCGGGGGCCGGTACCTGCATGCCGGCCTGGGCTTCGGCGGTGGCTGCCTGCCCAAGGACATCCGCAGCTTCCGCACACAGGCGGCAACGCTGGGCGTATCCGCCGTGGAGGAGTGGATGCGCCTGGTGGACAACGTGAACCTTGGCCAGCGGGAGCGGACGGTCAGGCTCGCGGCGGAGCTGTGCGGCGGAGCGTTATCTGGCCGCTCAGTCACCGTCCTGGGCGCCTCCTTCAAGCCCGACACCGATGACATCCGCGACTCCCCCGCCCTGGACGTGGCGGACCGGCTGGCCGCTGCCGGGGCCCACGTGACGGTCACGGACCCCAAAGCGGTGAACCTTGCATGGCGGCGCTACCCGCGCCTCCGTTTCGAGGCCTCCACCGAGAAGGCGCTCCAGGACGCCGAGTTGGTGCTGCTGCTCACCGAATGGGACGAATACCGGCGGCTGAGCCCCGCCCTCGCCGGGCAGCTGGTACGACGGCGGGTGGTCCTGGACGCGCGGAACGTGCTGGATGCAGGGGCGTGGCAGGAGGAGGGCTGGATGGTGCGCGGCCTGGGCACCTCCGTTGGAGCCCTGGGCACTGTGGCCACGGGCGCCCTGGGCGCGGGCACTGTGGGCACCGGTACGTTGAACTCCGCGCCCGGGGGACGCTGAGGGCTAGCCCAGGAGCCCCAACTCCGCGAAGGCCAGCGCCACACCGTTGCCGGCAGGCGGCGCGGTGACCCTGTCCGCCACTGCCAGAACGGCCGGGTGGCCGCCCTCCACGGCAATGCCCACGCCCGCGTATTCCAGCATTTCGATGTCGTTGGCGCTGTCGCCGATGGCAACGATGTCCGCTCGGTCCAACCTGAGCCGGGCCTGCACTACCTGGATGCCTACGGCCTTGTGCGTGCCGGCCATGAAGATCTCCCCCGCCCGCTCGCCCAGTGCCGATAGGGAGCTGGGAATCAGCCCCACTTCCGGGCCAAAGGTTTCCAGCAGGCGGGTCAGCGGGACCGGTGAGTCGAAGCACGAAATTTTGGCGTAGGACGTGGCCCGGAGATCGTCGCTGTACCGCATCGGGCCCAGGATGTCCTCAAGTGGATCCACGTCGGTACTGAGGACCCCGTCGTGCTGTGGACGTCCGGCGAAGATGGGGCCGAGCACCTCCCGCAGCCGCCGGTCCACTCCCGTGCGGCCGTGCAGGGCCTCTGGAGCTTCCAGGATGTACGCGGCGTTGTGGGAGTCCAGAATTTCCACAATGCGCGCGGCGAGATCCGGCTCGAACCGCGCGTCCTTGAGGACTTCACCGTTGACCTCCACCCTGGCGCCGGCACCAGTGATGGTGCCGTCAAAGCCGGCATCCAGGATGTGGCCCGGGACCATCGACAAGGGGCGCCCGGTGCAGACAAAGACCAGATGGCCCAGTTTCCGCGCCGCCCGCACGGCGTCCACATGCGCTTCCGGCGCGAGACCGTGGTCTGCATAGGTGCCGTCGATGTCGAGGAAAATGGCACGGGGCCTGGCGGTGGGGCTGGACATGCCTGCGCTCCTTGGTCTGTTGCGGGACTTGCCATCTTATCGGCGGCTACAGAGCAGGCAGCACGTCCCACCATCGCCGGACGGCAACGGAAATGTGCGTCTCATGGGCCTCGGCGGCAGGCCCGGGGAGTGCAGGAGCAGGACCTGCACGGGCGTCTCCGCAGGTAAGGTGCGCATTTCCGCCGGAAACTGACAGCCATCCTGTGATATTCAAAGCCTTGCAGAATAGTAAGCCTGCTGATTGAATGTTCACACCGGAAATGGGGGCCCGGCACAATTCACTGACAAGGAGTGGCAACATGGGCATTATCGGTTTTCTCATTTTGGGCCTGATTGCTGGAGCCATTGCAAAGGCCATCCTGCCGGGCCGCCAAGGTGGCGGCTGGCTTGTGACCATGGTTCTGGGCGTTGTCGGGGCCATCCTGGGCGGCTGGATCGGCTCGCTGATCTTTGGCGGCGGCCTGGCGGAATTCTTCGACATCAGGACCTGGCTGCTGGCCATTCTCGGCTCGATCATCGTGCTGCTGATCTACGGCGCCGTCACCAACCGCAGCGGCCGCCGGGCGTAGCCGCTTCACCAGAATCCATTAGAAAAGAAGCGCCGGACTCCTAAAGGGAGTCCGGCGCGTCTCACGTCCCCCGCCGGGCCGGGTGCAGAACCAATTTTGCGCAGCGCCAATTTGCAGTCCCGCTTTCACGCCTCATTTCCGCCTTGGCCTTTATGATGGCGAAGGGGTGGTGTAATGGCCGGTTTTCCAAACCGTGGCAACAATGTGGCATTACAAACTTTCGGCGTGGTCATGGACGCGAGTCCGGACGCGCTGCTGGCTTTGAGCGCGGACGGCACTGTCCTGGCGGCCAACGTTGCGGCAGCAAGGCTGTTTGGCCTTCAGCAGGAATCCTTCACGGGCCTGGACCACCGGATGCTTTTCGCGGCCGGCTCCCGGGACCAGGTTGCCCACCTTTTGCACCAGATCCTCACACAGCCAGGGGAACAAGCACCGCCCAGGGAAATCGCCGGGCTGCGCGGAGACGGGACAGAATTTCCCCTGGAACTGGCCGCGGCACTCCTTCCCGGACAGGAAACGACTGCCGCCGATGCCAACCCAGGCGGGGCAGATGCCGGACGGGCGCAGTGCACACGACTCCTGCTGTCAGCACGCGGAACAGCACACCGCAAAGCAGCGGATGCAAACCTGCGCGATGCGATGTCGCTGCTGACCGCCACCCTTGAGTCAACCGCCGACGGCATCCTGGTTATGGGCATCGACGGGCGGGTGGCCGGCTTCAACGAGCAGTTCCTGTCCATGTGGAGCCTTCCGCCGGAAATTATGGAAGCGGACAGCGAGGCGCCTGCGCTGCGGCTGGTCATGGAGCAGGTGGCAGATCCCGTGCCGTTCACCGCGCGGCTGGGCGAACTCCAGGACAATCCGGCCGCTGAGAGCCACGACGTGGTGGAACTGCGTGACGGGCGTACCTTCGAACGCTATTCCCGCCCTCAGCGGGTGGGCGAAAAGATCGTGGGCCGGGTGTGGAGCTTCCGCGATGTGACGCCTCGCCGGAAAGCGCAGGAGCAGGCACACCGGGCCATGATGGACCTCGCAGTCCAGGCCGAGAAGCTCCGGGCCATGGCGTTCCAGGATCCGCTGACGGGGCTCGCGAACAGGGCTGTGTTCAACGACGCCCTGGCCGAGGCGCTGCAGGAACCCCGGTTGAAAACAGTGGATGTCCTGCTCCTTGACCTGGACGATTTCAAGGAAGTCAATGACATCCTTGGCCACCAGGCCGGCGACGACATGCTTATCGAAGTGGCCCGCCGGCTCCGCGGCTGCGTCCCCACAGCGGATGTGGTGGCCAGGCTGGGCGGCGACGAATTCGTGGTGCTCCTGACCGCCTGTCCCGATGCGGATGCGATCGCCGCCTGCATCGTGCGCTGCCTGCATGTCCCCGTTACGATCGGCGGCACCGTCCTCCGGCCCAGCCTCAGTTTGGGGATCGCCTCGCTGGGGCAGGACAGCGTGGGGCCCTCTGAACTGCTGCGGCACGCCGACATTGCCATGTACGCGGCCAAAGCTGCAGGCAAGAACCGGTTCCTGCGCTTCCATCCGGACATGATGCAGGCGCTGGTGCAGCGCACGCACATGGAGAGCGGGCTGCAGCTCGCCGTGCCGCGCGGCGAGATCACTGTGGACTTCCAGCCGATCGTTTCCCCTCGCATGGGGCAGGTGGTCCAGCTGGAGGCCCTGGCCAGGTGGGACCGCGGCGGCGAGCGGGTGCCGCCGTCGATCTTCATTCCACTGGCCGAGCGCGCCGGGCTGATCGGGGAGATCGGGGCCGAAGTGATGGCAACCGGCATGGTGCAACTGGCACGGTGGCTCAGCGAAGATCCCTCGCGCTCCCTTGCCGGCAACGTATCAGGCGTCCAGTTGCAGGAACAGGACTTCGCCGAAACTGTGCTGCGGCTGGCGGAGGCGAGCGGCGTGGCGCCGTACCAGCTGGTCATGGAAGTCACCGAGAGTGTCTTTTTCGACGCCGACTGCAACCTGATCCAGCAGCTGAGCACCCTGCGGGACGCCGGCGCCCGGGTGGCGCTGGACGATTTCGGCACCGGCTATTCCTCCCTGGGCCGGCTGCAGGACCTGCCCGTGGACACGGTCAAGATCGACAAGACGTTCGTGTCCATGGTCCGGACGGGCAACGAACGGCTGCCCATCCTCAGCTCCATGATCAACATGGCGCACAGCCTGGGCTTGACCGTCACCGCCGAAGGAATAGAGACGCCGGTGCAGGCTGACTACCTGACGGCGCTGGAATGCGATTCGCTGCAGGGCTACCTGTTTTCCCTACCGGAACCGGGCGAACGGCTGGGCCAGGCGCTCCATCATGCCGAAGAGGCCCTCAACGCCCTGAAGGGGCGGTAAAGCAGGACTGCTCCGGGGACTGCTGGGGAGTTAGGCTGCTTCCTTGCGGCCGGGCCGCCGCTTGGTGGGCGCAGGTGCGGAAGCCTTGGGCTGTGCCGGTTCAACGGGTTCGGGAGCACCGGAAGTGACAGGGTCCGATGGCAGCGCGTCGTCAAGGTGGTCCGCGGCAGGTTCGGTGCTGCCTGCCGCATAAGCCACGGGCACCGTGGCGGCGGCGCGGTTCCGGCGCCAGCGGCGGATGAGGTCGGCGGCGGCGAACAGCCCCGCGAGAGGGGTCAGCACGGCGGACGCGTAGACGAAGAGCATCCAGGTCAGCGTGGTCAGCGGCGGCTGGTTGTTGTTGAGCAGGGACAGTCCGCCAAGCAGACCGACGATCCAGAACAGCAGGACCGCTGTCAGTACGGCACCGGCGGGGAAATACTGGTTGGTCACGACTTTTTTCAGGGTTTCCATGCACTTCCTCCTGCCTGGCCGGGGGGATCGGCAAAAGCCGCTCAAAAACAAGTATGGGGCCCAGCCGGCGCGAAACCGGGTAAGACGACACGGCGAGTGATGAACCTAACGCAGCCACCCGCCGTCGTGCTGATCCCTGGTCCGAAAAGGCGGGCCGGAACCCCTTCCCCGGGACGAAACCGCCGAATACCGTAATGCCTGTCAACTCAATTTTTGGAGGCTTCATGCGCAATGTCACTGCCGGCCTGTTCCACTCAGTGGACGGTGTGGTGTCCGAACCGTTCAAGTTCCAGTTCGACAGCTTCGATGACGAGCTGGGCGAAGGATTGACCCGGATGATGAACAACGTGGACACCGTGGTGCTGGGCCGCGTCAGCTACCAGGAGTGGGCCGAGTACTGGCCGAACGCCTCAGTGGACCAGGACTTTGCGGCGTTCATCAACCCCGTGGAGAAGTTCGTTGCGTCGCGCACCCTAACGGAACCGCTGGAGTGGCAGAACTCCCGGCTGATGGATGCTCCGCTTGAGGAGTTCGTGGCTGGTTTGAAGGAGCGCGACGGCGGGGAAATCGCCGTGTGCGGAAGCATCTCCGTGGTGCGGCAGCTGCTGTTCGCCGGGCTGTTGGACTCGCTGCAGCTAATGACCCACCCGGTCATCGCCGGCAGCGGCCGCCGGCTTTTCGAGGACGGCGACCCGCTCACCCGCCTGGTGCTGCAGGACCAGAAGACCACCAGCAAGGGCAACGTGCTCAGCACCTACGGCGTACGCGGCGACTAGCCGGGCAGGCCTAGGCGGCCAGCGGCGACCCGAACAGTTCCTCGGCGAGCCGGGCCAGGTGCTCCGGGATGTCCGCTTCCGCCCCGTGTTCACCACGGCCAAGGAAGACGGCGGTGCCGCGGATGCCGTCAAGGTCCAGGCCGCATTCATGCATCAATTGCCCGGCGCGGAAGTTGACCGGCAGGAGCATGGTGACGCTTTCGGCGTTCAGGTAAACGTGCCAGTCGCCGCGGATCACCGACTCCAGCGGCCCGCCCACCAGGGCTTCCAGGGCCTGCAGGTCCGCTGCCACCTGCTCGATGCGCATGGGTTCTGAATTGCCGGCCGGTACTACAAGTGCTGTGTAAGTTCTGTTGTCCATCGTTCTGTCTCCAATGGGTTTAACACTTGACGGGACGGCGGTGTTCCCGGACGGTCCGGCACCCCTCAGTAAGGTACGACGACGGCGCTCCCCCGGCACCGTCGTCGTACCTTCACCGTGGGGCGCGTAAAATGGACCAGTCATGCACTGTTCCTACTTTGATGCCGGTACCTGCCGCTCCTGCACCCAGATGGGCAGGCCCTACGGCGAACAGCTGGCCGGCAAGCAGCTGCACTGCCAAACCCTGCTCTCCGACCACACCGGACTTGAATGGCTCCCGCCCGTCGCCAGCCAGGAGTCAGGCTTCCGCAACAAGGCCAAGATGGTGATCGGCGGGACCGCGCAGAACCCCACCATCGGGATCCTGGACGCCGACGGGCACGGCGTGGACCTGCGCAAATGCGGCGTCTGCTCCCCCGGCCTGCGGGCCGTGTTCCCGGTCCTTGCCGGCTTCATCCGCCGGCTGCGCCTCACCCCTTATGACGTTCCGAAGCGCACCGGCGAGCTCAAGCACGTCATCCTCACCGAATCCCCGGACGGCGGGGTCATGCTCCGGCTGGTGCTGCGCTCCGAACAGGTGGTGCCACGGATCCGGAAGCACCTCCCGGAGCTGCTGGAAGCCCTGCCACAGGTGAAGGTGGTCTCGGTCAATCTGCTCCCCGAGCACAAGGCAGTCCTGGAGGGCGAACGCGAAATCCTGCTGACGGAGCAGTCCACCCTGAACATGCGGGTCAACGACATCAACCTGCATCTCCGCCCGCAAAGCTTCTTCCAGACCAACACGGAGATGGCCGGAGCGCTGTACCGGCAGGGGCGTGAATGGGTCAACGAACTGGCACCAGCCTCGGTATGGGACCTCTACTGCGGCGTGGGCGGTTTCGCCCTGCACAGCGCCGCTCCGTCCCGTACGGTCACCGGGATTGAGGCCAGCAGCGAGGCGATAGTTTCCGCCCGGCTCAGCAGCGGTGAAGCCGGGCTGGAGGGAATGGAGTTCCAGGCCGGTGATGCCACCGCGTTCGCCCTCGCGGCGGAGCAGTCGCCGGAGCTGGTGATCGTGAACCCGCCCCGGCGCGGCATCGGCAAGGAGCTGTGCGGCTGGCTGGAATCATCGGACGTGCAGCACGTGGTGTACTCCAGCTGCAACGCCCAGTCCCTGGCCCGCGACCTGGCCGCCCTCCCTTCCTTTACCGCCCGGAGGGCCCGGGTGCTGGACATGTTCCCGCAGACCAAGCACTACGAGGTGATGGTGCTGCTGGAACGGACAGCTTAGGCAGCGTCAGGGTCACCGGCCGGCTCAGGGGCGGACGCGTTCGACGGCGCTGGCTTCCCGCCCGGCGGCACGGAGCCCGGCCGCCACCCCTTCAGCGTCGGCGGCCGAGCGGTTTTGGCTCAGTTTCTCCTTCGCGTCGATCCGGGTAATAACCAGCTCCACGCCCACAATGGCCCGCAGCTGCCCGGCGATGTACTTCTCAGGGGCATCGTCCACAGCCCACGGATCCTCCCGCCCGCCCTCGTGCAGCCCGGTCAGGTGCCGGACGTGCCGTCCCAGCCAGGCGGCGTCGTCATGGACCACCAGTTCGCCGTACACGTGCGCGGTGCTGTAGTTCCAGGTGGGCACCACCCGGCCGTGCCCGGCCTTCGAGGCGTACCAGGACGGCGAGATGTAGTCGTCCGCCCCCTGGATGATGGCGAGCGCCTCGCCCACTGGCGCGAGGGACCATTGCGGGTTGTTCCGCGCCATGTGGGCCTGCAGCGCCCCGCACTTCCCTACCGCGGGGTTGAAGACAACGGGCAGCAGCGTTGCGAGCAGGCCCTGGTCCGTCATGGTCACCAGGTTGGCTGCGCCGGGACTTGCCAGGAGGTTCTGGACGGTTTGCGGGCTTGCGGCAAAGTGGGCAGGAATGTACACGTCTAAGTCCTTTCGGTGGTCAGGAGATCGGTTTGAGCCGGACGCGGACGGCTGCGGCCGCGCAGAGGATGACGGCAAGGGCGCCGATGACAGTGGTCCAGGTAAGGGCCTCGCCCAGCAGGAGGGCCGCCCAGCAGATGCTCATCACGGGCTGGAGCAGCTGGATCTGGCTCACCTGCGCCATGGGGCCGATGGCCAGTCCGCGGTACCACGCGAAGAAGCCCAGGAACATGCTCACCACGGCCAGATAGCCGAAGGCGGCCCACTGCACGGGAGTGGCCGATGGCGGCTGGTCCAGGGCCGAGACCACGGCCAGCACGATCATGGCCGGCGCGGCGAGGACCAGCGCCCACGCGATGGTCTGCCATGATCCCAGTTCGCGGGCCAGCAAGCCGCCTTCCGCATACCCCAGCGCCGCACAGGCCACGGCGCCGAGCAGCAGGAGATCGGCCCAGTGCAGGTGCCCCACACCGCCGGACTGCAGGAACGCGAAGGACACCGCTGCCAGCGAGCCGAGCAGCATCACCGCCCAGAAGGCCGGTCGCGGTCGCTCACCGGTGCGCAGAATGGCCGCCGTTGCAGTGGCGGCCGGCAAGAGGGCGATGACCACCGCCCCGTGACCCGCAGGGACGGCGGTAAGTGCATAGGAGGTGAGCAGCGGGAAGCCGACGACGACGCCCGCGGCCACGAGCGCGAGGCGCAGCCAGGTGCGGGGTTGCGGCAGCCGTTGGCGGGTGATGGCCAGGGCTGCGGCGGCGAGGATTGCGGCCACCACGGCACGGCCGGAACCGATGAACAGCGGCGGGATTCCGGCGACCGCTACCCGTGTGAAGGGAATGGTGAAGGAGAAGGCCGCAACACCCAGGAGGCCCCACCAGATTCCGGGGGCTCTGCGGACTGCAGCGGAACTGTTGAGTCCACCGCTGTCGAGCGGCAGTACCACTGGGTCATTCAGGGCAGTAGCGCTACTATGTTCTTTCATGAATAACGATAGCAGCTCGCGGATCGTTGCGGCACTCCGTGGCTGGATCTCGAACGCCGCCCCGGGAGCCCGGCTGCCGTCCACGCGGCAACTGGTGGCCGAGTACCAGGTCAGCCCCGTAACGGTGCAAAAGGCGCTCCAAGCGCTGACCACGCAGGGGCTGATCGACAGTCGGCCGGGGGTGGGAACGTTCGTCCGGGCCGTGCGCACCGCAAGGCCGTCGGACTATGGCTGGCAAACCGCTGCGCTGCGGCCGCCGTCGGCCCCGCTGCCGTCGTCGTCAAGCACCATGCGCAACGTTCCCGGCGACGCCATCTGGTTCCACTCCGGCTACCCGGACCGCGAACTGCTGCCGGAACGGCTGGTCCGCTCCGCCCTGGCCCGGGCCGCGCGCGGCGACGCTGCCCTGTCCAGGCCTCCTGCCGCCGGCATGCCCGAACTGCAGCAATGGTTCGCCCAGGAACTGGGATCGGCAACCCCGGTGGGCATCACTCCCCCGACACCGAATGACGTCATTGTGCTGCCGGGAAGCCAAAGCGGGCTCAGTTCCATCTTCCGCGCGCTGGTGGGTGCCGGCCAGCCGCTGCTCATCGAGTCACCGTCCTACTGGGGTGCCATCCTGGCTGCGGCCCAGACCGGGGTGCGGCTGGTTCCGGTGCCCAGCGGACCGGAGGGGCCGGACCCGGCGGACGTGGAGCGCGCCTTTGCCGAGACCGGAGCGCGGGCCTTCTACGTGCAGCCCAACTATTCGAATCCCGCCGGTACCCAGTGGTCCCGGGGCCGTGGCGACGAGGTGCTGGAGGTGGCACGCCGGCACGGCGCGTTCCTGGTGGAGGACGACTGGGCGCACGACTTCGGCATTACCTCGGACCCGATGCCGCTGGCCATCAGGGATGATGCCGGCCATGTGGTGTACATCCGGTCCCTGACCAAGAGCGTTTCCCCGGCCATCCGCGTTGCTGCGGTGATCGCGCGCGGACCGGCCCGGGAACGGATCCTGGGCCACCGGGCCGCAGAGTCAATGTACGTGAGCGGGTTGCTGCAGGCGGCGGCGTTGGATGTGGTGACCCAGCCCGGCTGGCAAACACACCTGCGCAGCCTCCGCCAGCAGCTCCAGTCGCGCCGGGACCTGCTGGCCACCAGCCTCCGCGAGCACGTGCCGCAGGCCCACATCGACAACCTGCCCAAGGGTGGGCTCAATCTGTGGGTGCGCCTGCCGGACGGCACGGATCTTCCCCGGCTGGTGCGGGACTGCGACGACGCGGGGGTGATTATCGCCGCCGGCACTGAGTGGTTCCCTGCCGAACCGGCGGGAGCCTTCATCCGGCTCAACTACTCTGGCCCGAACCCTGGCGCCTACCCGGAGGGAGCCCGGATCATCGGCGAGGCACTGGCACGGCAGGGCTGAGTTGGTGCGTTTCGGCCCGGTGCATCCATGGCCGGTGCATCCATGGCGGAAGGGACTACTGTCTTTGGTAAAGGTACCCGGGGGAAGGCGTGCGGCTCCAGCCTGTCTTAGGAAGACAGCGGCCAACACATGCGGCAGCCCCGCTACCGGGAACAGCAAAGGTGACTGACGATGGACAACTCCCAACCGCTGGCCAGTGAGCTGGCCAGATTAACTGGGCAGGCGGCCGGCGGCTTTCTCACTGAGGAGAATGCCTCCGTGCCTGAGTGCATGGGCCGAACAGCGCGCCATCATCATCCAGGACACCAGGCAGGAGACCCGCTGGCCCAAATGGATAGCAGCCATCGCGGACCTCCCGCTGCGGTCGGTCCTCAGCGTCCCGCTGACGACAGAGGGAAGGCGCATCGGCGCCATCAAGGTGTATTCGCCGTCGCCGCTGGTGTTCGACGACCATTCGGTTTTCCTGATCGAACGGCTCGCAAACCCGGCCGCCGTCCTGCTCGGAAATGTGCGTGACCGTGAAGCAACGCAGCGGCTGGGTTTGCAGCTCGGCGAGGCCCTGGCGAACAGGGACATGATCTCCCAAGCACAGGGAATCCTGATCGAACGGATGCACCTGGGCTCCCGCGCAGCCCTGGACGTGATGCTGGCTTCGTCCCGCGAAGAGGGCAAGCCGTTGCAGGAGGTAGCACGCGGCATCGTTAACGGGCTGGCCGACGGGTAGGAGCCTTTTGTGGACGAATTCGCTCAGCCCCTGGAACAGGCGCAGGCGACGCGGGAAGCAATGGAAGAAGCCGGGATTACGCTCAGTGCCGTGTGGATGCGCTACTTCAGCTTCACCGGTGCCGCCGGTGAGTACGAGATTGACGCCTACCTGAATGGTTCACTCGAACTGCCGACCCACGAACGGGACCTCGTGTCACACGCGGTCAACGAGCTCATCAAAGAGCTCCCTCCGCGGCGGATGGACCCCTACAGCCCCAACGGCAAGAGCCGCGGGTCTGTCCCGAACCCGAGGCATGACGGGGCGCGCGGCGGGTCGCAGGACGGCAAGTGACCTTGACGTCCCTCCCTAGGGTTCCCCAAGGAATAAATCAAGATTTGCGCTTAACCCGTTCTCCCCCGGCGGACGAGGCTACGCTGGCCGTGCCAACGCATCCAGCACACGCATTTGGGGGACAACTATGCCCGGCTTCCACAACTTTTCCCTGCCATATTCCCGCCGTCACCCACACCGATTCGTAGCCGGCTCCTCGCTGCGGAAGGTCCCCAACAAGGCGCTGGGCGCCGGGGCTGCTGCCGCCGTCGTGCTTCTCCTGGCTGGCTGCGGCGCACCCCAGGCCTCGCTGACCTCCGCTGCCGGGCCGGCCAGCGACGCTGCCTCCGCAACTCCCACGGCAACACCCACCCATACCCCCGTTGCCAATACACCGTGCACGGCTGTCAATGCCCAGCAGGTCAGTGCAAGCACCAGCTATGTGTGCACAAGGGACGAGACCGGCGTGCTCGTGTGGCTTGAGGCCGAGGAGTCGAAGCGCATCACCGACAAAATCGCCGCTGCGGAGGCGGCGAAGAAGGCCGCAGCGGAGAAGGCCGCGGCAGACAAAGCGGCCGCCGACAAAGCTGCCGCTGATAAAGCCGCGGCGGACAAGGCCGCTGCCGACGCCGCAGCTGCAGCAGCCCAGCAGGCCGCCGAGGCGAAGGCGGCCCAGGAGACGGCAGCAAAGGCAGCCGCGGAGGCGGCTGCGAAGGCCGCCACCCCTCCGGCTCCCGTGGCACCAGCCGTTCCGGGGACCAATCCGGGCTGCGACCCGAACTATTCAGGTTGCGTCCCCATTGCCTCGGACGTGGACTGCGCCGGCGGAGGCGGCAACGGACCAGCCTACGTCCGCGGTCCGGTCCAGGTCATCGGCCAGGATATCTACGGGCTGGACAGGGACCACGACGGTGTGGGCTGCGAATAAAAGCCTGCTCAGGCGAACGCCTTGACCAGTTCCTCGCTCTTCTCCCACAGCCCGCGCGCCAGCACGGCGTCGTACGCCTGGGGGTTGGCCTTGGCCAGGGCACGCTTGGCGTAGTAGGCGCCGGAGATCCAGTCGGTTCCGGCGGTGCCGTTGATGAGCCACAGCATCGTGTCGGCACCCTGGTCAGGGCTGAGCATGAAGCGGTTCAGGAGCGTGGTGTACACGTGCCGGAAGGGGCTTGAAGACTCCGCCGCGAAGTTGGTGCGGACCACGCCGGGGTGGAACGCCGCCGTCGTTATCCCCTCTTCGTGGAAGCGGCGGTGCAGCTCGGAGGTGAACAGGATGTTGGCCAGCTTGCCGGTGCCGTAGGCCCGGTTGGTGCTGTAGCCGTGTTCGGCCGTGAGGTCGAAGAGGTCCAGCTTACCGAAGTTGTTGGCGGCGCTGGAGGTGTTGATCACCTTCGCGTTGCTGGCAGTGAGCGTGTCCATGAGGAGGCTGGTGAGCAGGAACGGCGCCAGGTGGTTGACCTGGAACGTGGACTCGTTGCCGTCCACGGTGAGGGTCCGCTTGCCCATGATGCCGCCGGCGTTGTTGGCCAGGACGTCGATGCGCGGGTAGTTGGCCTTCAGCTTCTCCGCGAGGTCGCGCACCTGTGCGAGGTCGGAAAAGTCGGCCAGGTAATGGTCCGCGCCGATGTCTCCGGCCAGGGCCCGGGTCTTCTCTGCGGAACGGCCCACGACGACCACTTGTTCCCCTGCCTTGGCCAGCGTCCGTGCGGCTGCCGCTCCGATGCCGTCGCTGGCGCCGGTGATCACGATGGTGCGAGGAGTCAAGGGGTGTCCTTTGGTCGGCGTGCGGCGCACCGGCGTGGCGCACCAACGGGCATAACGACGGCGGGGCGGCCGGTGTTCCCACCAGCCGCCCCGCCGTCGCTTTGCTTTGTCGGGGTCAGCCCGCCGCGCCGGCCACCAGGAAGATGACTGCGGCAACCGCGAAGCCCATCACGCCGATCAGGGTTTCCATCACGGTCCAGGTCTTCAGGGTGGTCTTGACGTCCATGCCGAAGAAGCGGCCCACCAGCCAGAAGCCGGAGTCGTTGACGTGGGACACCACCACGGAGCCGGCGGCCACGGCGATGACCATGGCGGCGACCTGCATTCCGTTCAGGCCACCGGCAGCAACCGCCGGGGCAATCAGGCCGGCAGTGGTGGTCAGTGCGACGGTTGCCGAGCCCTGGGCGATGCGCAGGATGGCGGAGATCAGGAAGCCGGCCAGGATCAGCGGGATGCCCACGTTGCCCAGCACGTCCGCCAGGGCCTTGCCGATGCCCGAGGTGCGCAGGACGCCGCCGAACATGCCGCCGGCGCCGGTGATCAGGATGACGGAGCAGACCGGGCCCAAAGAGGATTCGAGCAGCTTCTCCATGCTGGCGGTGTCGCGTCCGCGGCGCGTGCCCAGCACCACCAGCGCAGCGAGCACTGCGATCAGCAGCGCCACCGGGGTCTCGCCAAGGGTCCGCAGGACCTGGAACCACTGTTGCTTCTTGACGGACTCGTCCAGGACACCGGAGGAAGCAAGGGTGTTCAGGCCGGTGTTGAGGAAGATCAGCACCAGCGGCAGGAGCAGCAGGCCGATGATGGTGCGGAACTTCGGCGGGTGGGCCTCGGCCTCGGCACTGGCGTGGCCCAGGATCTCAGGGACCGGAAGGACCAGCTTCCTGCCGGTGTACAGGCCGTAGAGATAGGCGGTGACGTACCAGGTGGGGATGGCGGTGATGAGGCCGGCGATGAGGACCAGGCCGATGTTGGCGTCGAAGAAGGCAGCGGCGGAGACCGGGCCCGGATGCGGCGGCAGGAAGATGTGCATCACCGAGAAGGCGCCGGCGGCGGGCAGGCCGTACCGCAGCACTCCCCCGCCCAGGCGGTGGGCGACGGCGAAGACCACGGGCAGCATGACCACCAGGCCGGCGTCGAAGAAGATGGGGAAGCCGAAGATCAGCGAGGCCAGGCCCAGTGCGAACGGTGCACGCTTTTCGCCGAAGACGCCAATAAGGTAATCCGCCAGGACCTTGGCACCGCCGCTGGTCTCCACGATCCGGCCGAGCATCGCGCCCAGGCCCACCAGCAGCGCCACCGTCCCCAGGGTGGTGCCGAAGCCGTCCACCAGCACCGGGACCACCTTGTTGGCGGGGATCCCGGTGGCGAAGGCCGTGGCGAGGCTGATGAGGATCAGGGCGATCAGGGCGTGCATCCGCAGCCGGATGATCAGGAACAGCAGCACAAGAATCGCTGCCGCGGCGATGAGCAGCAGCGGACCTGCGCCCAGCGTCTGGGTCCATCCTTCGATGGTCATGGTTCTCCTTTGAAACAGGGTTGGGGATTGGGGGGGGTCAGGACGCCTGGGGCGCCTGGCCGGAAGGGAGATTGAGGGCGTTGACGACGGCGGCGACCAGCTCTTCGGGTGAGCGTGCGATGTCGAGGCGGAGGCTGCCTGACTCGAGCTCTTCCTGGGTGAGCGGCTCAAGGGTGGCCAGCTGGCTGGGCAGGAGCGTGGGCGGCATGAAGTGCCCTTCCCTGCCCTGCATGCGCTGGCTGATCAGGTCGGCACCGCCGTCGAGGTGGAGGAAGACAACGCGGCCTTCGGCCTGGGACAGCAGGTGCCGGTAGCTCCGTTTGAGGGCGGAGCAAGTGAGGACCGTGCTCGTGCCGGCGGCAGCCTGGGCGGACATCCAGTCGCGGATCTCCTGCAGCCAGGGCCAGCGGTCCTCGTCCTGGAGGGGAATGCCCTGCGTCATTTTGGCGATGTTCGATTCCGGGTGGAACTCGTCCGCTTCGGCGCAGGCCCAGCCCAACTGCTGGGACAGCGCTGCCGCCAGGGTGGATTTGCCGGATCCGGCAACGCCCATGACCACAAGATGCGTGGCTGGATACTGCATGTCATACCTCCGGAGAAGACGTCTTTGGCTTTCGAAGAAGCTCGCTGCTGGCCTGCTTTGAACAAGGCCAAGCGATAAGGTATCACCTTTTCTTCCAATAGATAGTATCTATTCGTGTCACAAGTCATACCTTTACTCCTTCGGCGGGTACTCTTGGAGGGCGCAGTGGCGCGTGACGAGAGCGGGGAAGAATGTCGACGGCGACAATCCAGGACGGCGATGGGATGCACGACGGCGGGCCCGTGCCTGCCGCGCAGGGCCGGGTTATCGAGGCAGTCGGTGTGGCCATCGCCTCCGGGGACCTTGCCCCCGGCAGCCGGCTTACCCTTGAGGGGCTGCAGCAGGAGTACGGGATCTCCCGGACTGTTGCACGGGACACGATGAAGGTTCTGGAATCGATAAACCTGGTCTACTCGCGGCGGCGCGTGGGCATCGTGGTGCAGGAGCCGTCGCTGTGGAATGTGTTCGATCCCAAGCTGGTCCGCTGGCGCCTGGCTTCGGACCGGCGGGACCTGCAGTACAGCAGCCTGACCGAGCTGCGCATCGCCGTCGAACCCATCGCCGCCGCCGGAGCGGCGCGCCGGGCCAGCGCGGCCGAGCGCGCCCAGCTGGTATCACTGGCGGCCGACCTCCGCCGGCTGGGTGAAGCTGGCGACCTGCAGTCCTTCCTGGCCGCCGACATCGCCTTCCATCAACTGCTGCTGCGCAGCTGTGGCAACGAGATGTTCCGCGCGCTCGAGGGCATGGTGGCCGAGGTACTGACCAGCCGTACCAAGCAGGGCCTCATGCCGTTCAAGCCACGGAGCGAAGCACTGAAGGCCCACGAGGATGTTGCCGCGGCCGTGGCAGGCGGGGACACTGCGGCGGCGGAACAGGCCATGCACCACATCCTCGACGAGGTCCGCGAGGCGATGGGGCTGCGCTGACGCGCCACTACTCCCTGGCCAAACAAATCCCTGGCTAAACAAAAAATGGCCCGCCCAGGACAACCGCCCGGGCGGGCCGCAGTAATACCAGGCGTCAGTCGACGACTTTCACCTTGCCCACCATGCCCATGTAGTCATGGAGTGCGCAGATGTACTTAAAGGTGCCCTTCGCCTGGAACTTCACGGTGAATTCACCACCGGGCGGGATGATCCCGGAGTTCAGGTCCCCACCCGTGAAATTCGCCGGGGTTCCTGAAGGCGCAAAAACATTCGCCGGTTCAGTGCCAAAGGTCACGGTATGGGGAGCTCCCATTCCTGTATTGGCGAACACGACCGTATCGCCAACGTGCACCGTCACGATGGGCCGAACAAAGCGCATGACCATGGCCACGCCGTCGTCACTGCCTGCCAGCACGCGATGGTTGCTGGCTTGGTCCGCCAGCTCCTGGTCGAGTTCGTGTCCGTCCCGGAGGATGGACCGCGCCTCCGCCCGTGAAGAGCGGTTGTAGTCAGCCTGGCTGTACGGGTACTCCGTGCCCTGTTCACGGACGTGGACGGTCCCCTTCATCACGTCGCCGTGGACCAGGCAGTAGTAGGTGAAGTCGCCTTCACGCGGGAACGCCAAGCTGTAGCTGGTGGCGTCAGGGAAGCCGGGCACGTCCACATTGGCCAGGATGCCGGAGTTGTAGTAGGAATGCCCGTCGTAGCTGTCGCCTCCGCGCTTCAGCAGCTCATTTTCGTCGAACGGGTTAAATGGTTCCAGCGGCTGTCCCGACGCAAGGAATGTCACCGTGTGGATTTCTGCGGCGTTAGCCTCCCATTTGATGGTGTCCCCCTCATTGATGAAGATCTCGGAGGGAAGGAAAGCCATGCCCTGGATCTCCTGGTCATGGGACTCAGAGCCCACCAGGACCTCCCAGGTTCTGTGCCCCCATCCGCTGGCAGACGCCGGGCCTGCGGCAGCCATCGATGCCAGCAGGGCAACGGCGAACGCGACAATAAACGCCAGTTTCTTGAATCTCGGATTGTTTCCCCGAATGTGCTTCATAGCGACGCTCTCTTGAACGGCAATCAGCCAAAGGCCGATGTGCAAGTGCAGCCGATCCAATCCATCGCATGACTGGCCGAACCGGCCACTGATTGTGAAGTGAAGGTGCCGGGTGCCAACGCCGGGGAGCGCGGGCAGCCGGTGCCGGCCGACTTTCGTGCCGGACATGCACCACCCCAACTGGTGCCGCGCAGGTTGGATTTTTCTCCGGACGCCGCGGGCGTGGGTTTGGCACGCTGCAAACGTACGCACTTACAAGATTGCTCCTTCAACTGAATTATGTCGAGAGCGTCGAAAGGGGCACCGCCTTGCCATAAGCGGCCGTCGACCGCACAACCGTTGTTGCCCAGCGCCGCTTATGCGGTCACGGGCCGGTCAGGCAGTACTGGACCGGGCAGAACTGCCACACGTGGGTTAACAAAAAGCAGGGCCTGCCGATGAACGGCAAGCCCTGCTCGGAAACCTAACGGTCCCGGATCCCTAGGAAATTAGAGAGCCTGGATGTTGGTGGCCTGGGGACCCTTGGGGCCCTGCTCGGTGTCGAAGGAAACCTTCTGGTTCTCTTCGAGGGAGCGGAAGCCGGAGGAGTTGATCGCGGAGTAGTGCGCGAACACGTCCTGCGAGGAGTCGTCCGGGGAGATGAAGCCGAAGCCCTTTTCAGCGTTAAACCATTTGACGGTACCAGTAGCCATTTATTTTGTCCTTCGTGAAGGTGGAGGGAAAGTCCCGACTTTCGGGCCCTCCGGCGTGGGGTGTTCAAAAACCGCTACTTCAGAAGAACACGGACTTTCGACCGCGCGTACTGCCTGAACTACCAACTGCATAAACACAACAACAGGTTCAACACTACAGGAATTTGGGCCCATACCTAATCGCTCCCCTGTTCAGGCCCGGATTACGCCTGCTCGCCGCCCTCCAGGGCAGTGCTGTAACGGGTGAACCCCGGACGGAGGCGGACGGAGCGGGCGCCCACCATGGCGATGTCCTCCCACAGCACCAGGAACGATCCGCGGTGCCGCCACCGAAGGATCCGGGCAATGGTGCGCGGCTGGGTGAGGCCGTTGCGTTCGTACCCCAGGAAGGAAGCCGCGCTGTGCGGGCCGACCACCAGCCCCAGCAGCCGCGGTTCGGCCATCAGCTGGTGCGGCGTCCCGTCCAGCACGAACCGGACGTCGGCCACCCGGCCCAGCCGCCCGCCGTCGGCGTCCAGGACGGGCGTGCCCAGCAGGTCACCGAGGATCATGGCGGCCTCCCGGGATGCGCGCGATGATCTTGTCCCGCACCCACCGTTCCACCCAGCTGGCGTCCAGCGGCTCACCCTTGACGCCAAGCCGCACCACCACGCCGACTTCAGCCACGTCCTTCCACGGGATGCGGACCAGGCGGGACGACGGCGGCCTGCCGCCAAAGATGCGCGTCCCCAGCACCGACCCCGTCAGCAGCGCAGTGATGACCGGCGCCGGGGTCCCCGCCGGGATGTCCTCGTCCAAAGCAGGCCCGCTCACCTCGAGGTCATCGACGGTGGTGACCGGGACGCCGTCGTAGTCCAGCACCTGCCGGTCCATGAGGTGCAGCTGGGCATCCAGGATGCGCCCGGCGACCTGGGGGGCGGGAGTCAGCGGGCCGGGAGTGGATGTCATGAGCCGGCTCCTGTGGCGATCATGAGGGGAATGGCGGCAATGGAGGCGACCAGGATAATCACCAGGTAGACCATGCCCAGCGCGTTCACCACCCGCCCGTTCACATGCTCGTGCATGTACTGGGGGTCATTGGCCACGATGAGGATGGGCAGGTACGTCAGGGGCAGGGCAATCGCGGAGAACACCACCGAGTATTCGGTCACCAGCACGGGGTCCACGCCGGTGGCCAGCACGGCCATCCCCACCAGCAGGCACACAATCATGGCCAGGTGGAAGCGGGCGGCCTCGGCCGGGCGGCGGAACTTGCCCCAGGACCAGCCGAAGAACTGCGCCAGTGTGTACCCACTGGAAAGGGTGGTTTCCAGGGCGGCACCGAAGGTTGCCGCGACGATCCCCACCAGGACGAACGCCAGTCCAAGCTTCCCGGCCCCTTCGGCGACGGGCAGGATGACCTGGGACAGCGACGTCACCGAGATGCCGGCCGGAAGGAGGACCACAGTGGCGCACGCGGCGATGGCCACGGACAGCAAACCACCCAGCGGGAACCCCACCAGGACGTTGATCCGCTCCTGCATCAGATCCTTAACCGTCCATCCTTCCTCCACGGCACCGGAGGAGAAGAAAAAGACCTCGTACGGGGTCATGGCCGCACCGAAGAGGGCGATGGCGTAGTAGCTGTACGTCCACACCGTTTCCTGCTGCGGCACGGCCGGCGCCAGCTGCCCGGCAAGGGACGCCCAGTCGGGCTTGAGCAGGAACAGTGCCACCGCGAACACCATCAGGGTCAGCCCCAGCAGGCCTGTGACGTTTTCCATGATGGAGAACCGGACCCGCCAGATCACCAGCCACACCGCCACGGCGGCCACGGGAATCCACAGCAGGTAGTAGACGCTGCTGGCCAGCTGCAGGGCCAGGGCCACGCCGCCGATCTCCGCGGTGACGGTCATCAGGTTGATCAGGAACGACGCCGAGAGATTGGCCAGCCCGGCCCGTGGCCCCAGCCGCTCGCGGATCACCTCGAAGGTGGCCCGGCCTGACACCGCTGCAACCCTGCCGGACATGTTCGCGAACAGGATGATTCCCACGACGCCCACAGCCACCACCCACACCAGGGACAGGCCAAAGCGGGAACCGACGACGGCGTTGGTCACCAGGTCCCCGATGTCCACGAACCCGCCAATGGCGGTCAGGATCCCGAGCGCGACGCCGAGCAGCCGTTTCACTTGTCCCCCACCTTGCCTTCGAGCTGCTTGAGGGCGTCCTGCGCGTCCGCAAGCGCCTTGTCACCGTCGGGGAGGGAGGGGGTGCCGCCGTCGTTTGCTGCCAATGCGGCGCGGGCGGTGGCGAACCCCGCCGCGCACTTGTCCAGCACCTCCAATGCCTGCTTCTGCGTTTCGCGGTCTCCCTGGGTGGCCGGGGAGAGCTTCAGGATTGCGCTCCGGCTGGTCTGGATCTCCTTGAGCTCATCGTCAAGGGTGGTCGATGCTGCTGCGCGGGTCAGTTTGCCGTCCATGTCCTGCCGCAGGGCGATCCCGGCGGTGGCAACGGCGGAGGAGCTGTCCTTCACTGCGCCGGAGACCGTCTGGCTGGTGCCGCCGCTGCAGCCGGCGACGAAAGCGAGGCTGAGGACGGCGAGCGCGGCGAGGGCCAGGAGCCCAGGCTTTTCGCCGCGCCGGACCGGAATGTCTGCGGCCGGGGCCCGGGCCGGCGTGTTCAGCACTCTTGCCTCCAGCCCCCCGGGGACGTCCCGGATCCTAGCCAATCCGCCCTGCGCAGGCAGCCAAAAGATTTAGTTGCCTACGGTCAGGTATAGCACTCGCTGGGGAAGTTTGACCTGCTCAAAGGCCGATCAATTACCGACTGCGCCCTGGCACCGGCCGACCCTATCCCCCGCCGGCAAACAGGCATATCCTGCATCGAGATCCTGCGGAACAGACCCCTGCCACCGGAAGGTGAAGCCATGGAAATGCCCAAGGCAACAGAGGAAGAGAAAGAGCGGTTCCGGCGCGTGGTCCCCGACCACCCGGGCGTGGTGGTGAAGCCGATGTTCGGCAACCTGGGGGCGTTCGTCAACGGCAACATGTTCGCCGGGCTGTTCGGCGCCACCATCGGGGTCAAGCTCTCCCGGGAGGACAAGGAGCTGCTGGAGTCCTCTGAGCGGACCGTGCCGTTCGGCCCTGCGGACCGGCCGATGGGCGGGTACACCGGGCTGCCGGAAGTGTGGAATGAAGAGGGCGACGGCGACGAGACCCGGGCGCGGGCATGGGCTGAGAAGGCACTGGCCTACGTCGCGTCCCTGCCGCCAAAAGAGCCCAAGGAGCCCAGGGGGCGCAAGGTCCTGCCGTGACGCCATTCCGCGTGATCCTGCTACCGGGTGGCATTACCCGCGCAAGGACCTTCTCCTCTTTTTCCGCACCTGCCCCCGGGACTGGACTGGAAGGCAGGGCAGGACCCAGGCTCCTGCCGGAAAAGGAGACAGGACATGACCAGGAACGTTATTCGGAGCACCAGGATCAACGCCCCGGTGGACAGGGTGTTCTCATTTCTCAGTGACCCTACGAACTGGATGAAGGCTTTCCCCGGGGACAGCGACGTCACCCAACTGGACCTCAAACCCGGGGGCGAAGGCACCTCCGCGCGCTGGTCGCCAAGACATGGGGCATTCCCATGCACGTGACCCACCAGTACCGGGAAGTGGTTCCCAACAAGCGCATTGTTTCCGGCACATCGGTAGGGCCCACGCTCACCTTCACGCTGGAGCCGGTGGAGGCCGGGACCGAGTTGACCGTCGAGGAAACCCTGGACATCCCCGCACCCCTGGTCCGGGTACCCGCTCAGGCCCTGTTCGCACGGTGGGCGGAAACGGATATCCAAGGCATGGTTGCCAACGTCAAGAGCCTGGTGGAGGCCGGGATGAAGGCGTCACCCGAAAGCGAAGCGAAGTTTACGCAGAACCTGACATGGTCCGGCTCCGTCACCATCGACGCCCCGCTGCCGCAGGTCTTCGACCTGGTCAGGGATCCCCGCGTCTGGCTGGGCCCGGACGTGCAGATCTCGGAGTTGAAGACCACCCCCGAAGGTGTGGGCACCACCTTTCAGGCCGCGTGGAAAGTCCTGGGGATCCCGCTGAAGACAACGCACGAGTACACCGAGTTCACCCGAAATGAGCGCTTCACCTCCAAGGCGGCCCTTGGCCCGGTGTTCACGGTGGAAGTGGCACCGGCGAACGGCTGGACCAGGCTGAGCATGCGCTCGGACGTCGTACCCCGGAACATGGCAGAGGCCGCGGTTGACGCGCTGGTCATGAAAATCTCCGAGCGCAGCCAGACCGAGCTCCTGGCCAGCATCAAGGCGACAGCGGAGGCACAGGCCCGCTGAGGGCCCGCTCGCGAGAGGGCATGTGAGGGCAATGCCCCACCGGCGAACTGCCGGGAAGTGCCATCTCGCGGCGGTGGTTCGGAGTGCCGGTCCTAAGCTTGGTCCATGGACACCGCCAGCCACGCCCGGCATTCCTTCGGCTCACGGGCCCTGGAGGCGGTGCGGACGCTCACCCCTGGCTACTTCGCCATCACCATGGCCAGCGGCATCATCTCCGTGGGGCTTGAGCTGGAAGGATTCCATGCACTGTCGCTGGCCCTGCTGGTGGTGTGTGCGCTCTCCTACCTGGTGATCCTTGGGCTCAGCCTGCTCCGCCTGGCCAGATTCGCCGCCGACATCCGGGGCGACTTCCTGGATCCCGCCCGGGCCTTCGGTTTCTTCACGTTCATCGCCGGAACCAACGTGCTGGGCACCCGCCTTGGGATGGCCGGGTGGCAAGGCACGACGGCGGCACTCCTGGCGGTTGCGGTGCTCGCCTGGGTGGTGCTCGGCTACGTCGTGCCATGGACGGCAGTGCTGGGCAGGTCCGAGCGGCCGGTGGTCAAGGATGCCAACGGCTCGTGGTTCATCTGGTGCGTTGCCAGCCAGTCCGTGGCAGTAGCTGCGGCCTCGATCGAGCCCCTCGCCGCACCGGACTGGCGCGCCGCCCTGGCACTCGTCGCCGTCGTGGCCTGGTCGGTGGGGCTCATCCTGTATGCCGCAGTGGGAATCTTCGTCTCACTCCGGCTGATGACCTACCCCATCCGGCCGCAGGACCTGCGCCCACAGTACTTCGTTGCCATGGGCGCCATGGCCATCAGCGTCCTGGCGGGGGCCCGGATCGTTGAGATGGCCGGCGCACCGATGGTGGATGCAACCCGCGGGCTGGTGGCCGGAGCCTCCGTGGTGTTCTGGTCCTTCGCCTCATGGCTCTTCCCCGTGCTGCTCGCCGCCGGCTGGTGGCGGCACGTGGTCCACCGGGTGCCGCTGTCCTACGAGCCGGGCCTGTGGAGCGTCATCTTTCCGCTTGGCATGTATGCCGTGGCCGGGATCTACCTTGGCCGCGCCGACGGGCTGCCGCTGGTGGCCGCGATTGGCCGGGCCGAACTGTGGCTGGCGTTTGCGGCGTTCCTGGCCACGCTCGCCGGCATGCTCTGGCACTTGTGGGCGACGCTGCTCGCTCCATCTGGGCCGCGAACTGGCACTTAACGGCAATACCTCCGCCGGGCATTGCCGTTATCTGCCACTTCGCGGGAGGTGAGGGCTAGCCTGCCCGGGGTCCGGGCCCGTGCGTCTTTTGCCGCCCGTCGCGGTGGGCGAGGTAGGCGTACACCACCAGGGCCGCGCCAGCGACGATCATCACGGCCGGGAAGGCGAAGTCCGCCGGGATCAGGAGGGCCGTGGCCTGGAGAACGAAGATCAGTCCCATCACGGTCAGGATCGCGGCCGGGATTAAGGGCCACTTCATCCGTTCCGTGTGGTCGCTGGCCTCATCGATGCGGACGGGGATCAGGGATAGCACCCCAAAGGTGGCCGCCAGGCCCAGGAAGAGGATGGCAGCGGTGGGCGTGCCCTGAAGCTCCGGCGGGAGGGCGACGATGACCGTCAGGGTGAACATGACACCGGACGGGATCAGGGCCCACCAGTTACCCGGCTCCCGCAGGTAGACAGCGGCAAATCCAGCGCCCATGAAGAGGAACAGGAAGGCTGCCCCCCAGGCGCCGCCCGTGAGCTGCGTGGTAGTGATGACTGCCGCCAGGCCCAGGAACACGGACCCGGGGATGGCCGCCCACCAGTTCTCCCGGCGCCGGACATAAAGGGACAGGAACAAAACCCCGACGGCCGCGAAGATCAGCGGCGCCACGAAGGCCGCAGTATCCATGACGCCAAGTCTGTCCAGCAGCAACAGCACGCCCAACGCAATGAGGACGATGCCTGCGGTGATGCTAGCGTTTGCCGATTTCACCCTGTGCCTCCCGGGTCCGGCACGCGGCCGTACGCCGCGCTCTCCTGTTCAGGCTAGGACGGGGGTCCGGACCGGAAACAGGGCCCAAAGCCCCCGCCTCTCCATAGGCTACGCAGGGCCTGGTTCGAGGACAGGACTTTCAGCCCTATAGCCGGCCCCGGGGCGCTTGGCATTCTGTTAAAGGCGCCGTCCGGGTCCTCACATTGCGAGGCCGGAGCGGCATTCCCCATGAACCCAGTGACATTGCGCCGGAGGCACCGTCAAGGATGCCGCCGGCGTGCAGGCGCACCCTGCAGACTGGCTGGATTTTGAAAGGACCGGCATGTCCGCTGATATCCTCACGCTTCGCCCCGCCCAAGTATCGCAGGCGGAAGCGGCGCGCCGAAGGGCGATGCTGCTTCATCCTTCCAACTTCACCCCGACACCGTCAGCCGCGGGTGAAACGGATGAAACAGCGAAAAAAGTCGAAGAGCTTGCGAACCGGTTTGGCTGCCTCCAGAAGGAACTCATGGAGGGCGGAATGCCTGCCGACCAGGCACGGACCGAGGTGGCGCGGTCGGCGGCCCGGGACATTTGGGACGGGTTCGCGTCCCAGCTCCGCCGGCACCGGGCCGCCGGGCAGCAGATGGATGCCAACGTCCTGGCAGTCGCGCTGGCCTCGATCCAGTGCATGACCCAGGCCCTGCCCCGGCATCCGGGTGACCTGGGCTACGCCTTCCGCACGGTCAGCACCGCCCGGCGCCGCCTCCAGTACAACGGCGGGCTGCTGCACCGCCTGCACCCGCACCGCAATCCGGCCTTCCACGACGCCGTCGTCACCCTTCAGTCCCTGGAGCTCTTCCTCACCGGCCCGCAGCAGAAGGCTGCCTGAACGGGCGGGGAGATGACGACCATGGCCACAGCCGATGAGTACAAGGCAGTACACGGCGGTGATGAGCCGCCGGGCTGGCAGGACAGGGATCACGAGCTGGGGGACGGCGGGTGCAATGTCATCTCGAAGGACAAAGGCGGGGTGGTCGGCCGCTGGAGTTCGTGGGAAACTGCCAGCGTGGCGCTGAACCGGCTGCAGGAGCTTGGCGGGCGGTATGAGTACCGGCTGGAAGAGTCCCACCAGTGGGTGAAGGGACCGGACCACAGCACCACGTGTTCGGTTTGCGGCATTACGCGGGATCTTCCCGCTTCGGCCGGCACGGCGCTTGGAATCGAGTGGCCGTGAGTGCCGGATGGCTCACTGACGTTCCTTTCGGAGGGGCGGTTGCGCGAAGAGTGCAGCCGGGGAGGACATCGGTCCTACGAGAGCGTCTTGATGGATACACCAGCAGCACCCCATGAGCATGCCCAGTCCCCTGCGCCAATTCGGGTTTTCATCCTGAATGACCACAGGATGGTCCGGCAGGGACTTGGCGACATGCTCGAACATCTCGGCTTCGAAGTGGTCGGCGACAGCGGATCAGCAGCAGAGGCCATCCGGCTCATCCACATCCTGCAGCCGGACATCGCGGTCCTGGACGACAGGCTTCCGGACGGCACGGGCATTGAGGTTTGCCGTGACCTCCGCTCCGCCGCCCCCGGGGTGAAATGCCTGATCCTCACCAGCTGGGATCAACAGCATGCTGTTCGCGCAACGGTCCTGGCGGGCGCGTCAGGGTATGTCCTCAAGCGGATCGGCGACCACGACGCCCTGGTCAACAGCATCCGCGGCACTGCCGCAGGCACCCCGGTTATCCGGCCGGCTGTCAGGGAACGGGTGGCCGAAAGCCTTTACGCCACGGCATCCGCTCCCTGGCTGACAGGCATGACGGAAACGGAGCGGAACGTACTTGCCCTCATGGCCCGGGGACTGACAAACCGGCAGATCGGGCAGGACTTGATGCTGCCCGATGCCACCGTCGCCGGCCATGTGTCGTCGGTACTCCAGAAGCTGGGTTTCAGGCGGCGCGGCCAGCTGATCCCGGCGCCAATTCCCCGCGCGTGGGATCTCATGCCGCGTGGGATCTAACACACTGACACCTCGCCTCCCGAACGCCATGCCATACGCCGCCGTGGCGCACTGCACGGCCGGCCCTCACCCGGCGGCCGGCGCCGTCCACGTCACGCTGGTGCCCTCTCCGGGTGCGCTGTCGATGACGAAACTGCCGCCCAAACGCTCAGCGCGCCTTTTCATATTGTTCAATCCGCTGACCCGTTCGGGATCCTTGAAGCCGCGGCCGTGGTCGCGCACTGTGAGGACCACTTCATCCTCCTGAGCGGCAAGCAGGATGGAGATGTCCTCCGACCCCGAGTGCCGCACCGCGTTGCTGACACTTTCATGAAGTACGCGCAGGAGCTGTTCTGCAACGTCATCGCCCACAACGTCATCAACCGGCCCCGAGAGCTGGATCCTGGGGAGGAAGCCGGCAGCGTTGGCGGCTTCCTGGACTGCGCGCAGCACCCGGCCGCTGAGGAGTTCCTTGTCTGACTCCCGTGCCTGCAGGGAGTAGATGGTGTCACGAAGCTGGTGGATGCAGTCGTCCAGCTCCGCGGTGATACCGGCGATGCGGCGCTCATGCGCAGCCGGGTCGGAGGTGTAGCGGCGCAGGCCCTGGATGCTCAGCCCTGCTGCAAAGAGCCGTTGGATCACCAGGTCGTGCAGGTCCGCGGCAATGCGTTCCCGGTCAATGAACAACGCATGCTCTTCACGCAGTTGGTTTGCCTTGAGAAGGTCCAGCGTCAGGCCGATGCGTGACGCGAACACCGCGCTTTGTTCAACATCAACATCCGCGTACCGGGCTCCCCCAGGCCCCCTGGCCAGGATCAACACGCTGTCCCGGTGACCGTCACTGTTGCTGCCCAGGGCGGCCACCAGCACCGGCCCGAGCTTCTCTGCCGACGCCGGATCGAACACCTGGAGCGGATCGCCCAAGGCCTTGGACTCACCTGACTCCAGCACTTCGGACAGGACGGCGGCCGCGGGCAGGTCCTGTCCGCCCGGGACTGACTGGGCGCCCACCGAGGTGCGGCACTTGATGGTTCCATCCGGACCGACCGAAGCGATCACCCCCAGCACCGAGGAGGAGGCATTCAGCGCCCGCTCCGCGATCATGTCCAGGTTCTCGGTATCGGACCGCGGCTGGTCCTTGAGTCGGTCGCTGACTTCCATTCCCGCTTCAAGCCACCGCTGGCGGCGCCTGCTGTCATCGAACAGTTTCGCGTTTTGGATGGCCACACCGGCGGCGGCGGCCAGGGCAACAGCCAGGTCTTCGTCCTCCCCGGTGAATTCCTGGCCGCTGTTCTTTTCCGTCAGGTACAGGTTTCCAAAGACCTCGTTCCGCACCCGCACCGGGACGCCCAGGAAGGTGCCCATGGGCGGGTGGTTGGGAGGAAAGCCCACCGCGATGGGATGTTCGCCCAGGTCATGGAGCCGCAGCGGTTTGGGTTCGCGGATCAGCTCGCCAAGCACGCCGTGACCTGTGGGCAGATCGCCGATCACCCGTGCGCCGTCTTCATCAATACCCACCGTGATGAAGTGGCTGAGCTGCTGATCGTCTCCAATGACGCCCAGGGCCCCGTAGCGGGCCCCCACAAGTTCGCATGCAGACTGGACCAAGCGGTCCAGAACTGCTTCCAGGCTCAGGTCCTCGGTCATGGAGACCACCGCGCCGAGCAGGCCCTCGATGTGTTCCTGGGCCCGTACTAAATCATCCGCCCGCTCCACGAATTCCCGCAGGAGTTCCCGGGTACGCCGCCTGATGGGTTCACGCCACATGAAAAACGCTCCAAACTGAACGCATTCACGGCGGACTGCATCACCTTCGAATACATAAAGACGAGCCCCAGCGTCTCTTCCACCATGCTAACAACCCAGAGCCCTGCATGGGCTAAAGATTACGGAGGGGCCACCTCCGCCGGACTCTCCGCCCGGTGGCGGGCGCCCTGAGCGGAGGCACCCTGACGGGAATGCTGAACCGGAACGCCCGCCGGGAGATGTGGTGGGTGGCGCGCCGGCGCTGCACGGGCGGCGGCGGGGCGGGCAGCTGCTGCGCGCCGCGGGAGAAGAACCACTGCTTGGCGAATTCCACCAGCACCAGGTACACCACCACCATGCCCAGCAGGGCCAGGAAGAACGGCACCGGCAACGGGTCGAAGCCAAGAACCCCCGCCAGGGGTGACAGCGGCAGGAACACACCAAGGGCCACCACACCCAGGGACGCGGCGATCAGCCCGTTGGACGGCCGGCTGCGCAGGAACGGAACGCGCCGGGTGCGGATGGCAAAAATGATTAGGGTCTGGGTGGCGATGGATTCGATGAACCAACCGGCCCGGAACTCTCCCGGCGCTGCGTCGAAGACGAACAACATCAGGGCGAACGTGGCGAAGTCGAACAGCGAGCTGATGGGCCCAAAGAGCAGCATGAACCGCCGGATGAACGCGATGTTCCAATGGGAGGGCGCGCGCAGCTGCTCCTTGTCCACGCGGTCGCCGGGGATGGCCAGCTGGCCCGAGTCGTAGAGCAGGTTGTTCAGCAGGATCTGGCCGGGCAGCATGGGCAGGAAACTCAGCACCACGGAGGCCACGGCGGCGCTGAACATGTTGCCGAAGTTACTGGACGTGCCCATCAGCACGTACTTGATGGTGTTGGCGAAGATCCGCCGGCCCTCCATGACGCCGTCCGCCAGGACGCCCAGATCCTTGTCCAGGAGGACGACGTCGGCCGCGTCCTTGGCAACGTCCGTTGCGGTGTCGACGGAAATGCCGATGTCCGCCTTGTGCAGTGCCAGGGCATCGTTGACGCCGTCTCCCATGAAGCCCACCGCGCCGCCGCTTTGCCGCAGGAGGGTGATGATGCGCGCCTTCTGCTCCGGCGAGACGCGGGCGAAGATGGTGGCCGTGCGCGCGGCGGCGGCAAGGTCGGCGTCGGACATCCCCTCCACCTGGGCGCCCGTAAGCGTGCCGCCGGAAATGACGTCCAGGTCCGCGCAAACCTTCTCCGCCACCTTGGCGTTGTCCCCGGTGGCCAGCTTCACTGAGATGCCCAGGGCCTCCAGCCGGTCCAGCGACTGGCGGGCGTTGGCCTTGGGACGGTCCAGAAACACCAGGAAGCCGGCCAGGGTGAGGCCGGTTTCGTCGGCCGGGGTGAGCTTTGCCAGCCCCGCGGCAGGTCGGGTGGCCACCGCCACCACCCGGGCGCCGGCGTCGAACTGTTCATCCAGCATGGCCCGCACGGCCGCCGTCGTGGGGCCGCACAGGGCCAGCACATCCTCCGGCGCGCCCTTGGTCACGAGCTGCGCGGGGCCGTCCGCCTCACGGACCAGCACTGTGGTGCGGCGGCGCTGGTGGTCGAAACCGATCAGGTCCAGGCGCTCGAACCGCCCCGGCTGGAACGCGGCTGCGCCTGGGCTCTCCCACAGCGCCGCGTCCAGCGGGTTCTGGCCCGCGGAGGAAACCCGGGCGCCGGCGTAGTCCGCCTCGGTGGCCAGCAGGCCCAAAGTGAGCAGGCCGGCGTCAGACGTTCCAGCACTGGCGGGAAGCGCGTGCGTGAAGCTGATCTTCCCTTCGGTGAGGGTGCCGGTCTTGTCCGTGACCAGAATGTCCATGTCCCCCAGGTCCTCGATGCACACCAGCCGCTTGACCAGCACCTTCCGCTTTGCCAGCTGGCGGGTGCCGGTGGCCAGGCTGGTGCTGACGACGGCGGGAAGCAGCTGGGGCGTGATGCCCACCGCGATGGCCAGGGAAAACAGCAGCGATTCCAGCAGCGGGCGGTCCAGCAGCAGGTTGGCCACGAAAATCAGCGAGGTCAGGACCACGGCAACCTGCAGCAGGAGGAAGGAGAACCGCTTAAGGCCCAACTGGAACTCGGTCTGCGGCTGCCGTTCACCCAGGCCCAGCGCGATGCGGCCGAACTCCGCGCGGCCGCCGGTGGCAACCACCACGCCACTGCAGCCGCCGGACTGGACCACTGTGCCCATGAACACGCAGGAGGCGAGGTCCGCCAGGGAGGCACCGCCCGGAACCGGTGCGGGGTCCTTGGCCGCCGGCTGGGACTCGCCCGTGAGGATGCTTTCGTCGCAGTGCAGGTTGTTGGTGGTGAGGAGGCGGAGGTCCGCCGGAATAATGGCGCCCAGGGAGAGGTGCACGACGTCGCCCGGCACCAGGGCGGTCACGTCCACTTCCCGGGTGGTTCCGCCGCGCTGGACGGCAGCCTTGTGGGTGACGCGGGAGTGCAGCGCCTCGGAGGCGCGCTCGGCCCGGTATTCGTTGGCGAAGCCCAGCCCCACACTGGCCAGCAGGATTACCCCGATAACGATGGAGTTGGTGGCATCACCCAGAAACAGGGACAGGCCGGCGGTGACGATCAGGAGGATAAGGATGGGGCTGGCGAACTGCCGGCCCAGGACCGCCCAGGCATTGGCGCGGTGCGTACGGACGGCGTTGGGGCCCAGCTGCTCCAACCGGGCGGCCGCTTCCTCCTCGGTGAGGCCGCCCGGCCCGGAGCCCAGGCGTGCCAGCGCCTCTTCCGCGGTCAAGCCCGCGGCCTCGGTGATGGGCAGCTGGAGGGGGCTGCGCTCCCGGACGTTCAGGTCTGTCATGCCGGATCCGCTTTATTCCCGGGCGGCCCGGGGCTGTAGGCCGTTCCCAGGATGTGGGCCAGGGGCGGGTTGAACCGCCCTACAGCGAAGCCGAAGCGCTGGTTGTCGCGGACGCTGAACCCAGCCGCGGTGATAGCGGCGAGGGTGTCCCGGTTGAGGTGGCAGCCGCCCATGAACCGGCCCCACAGCGGGGTCAGCGCATCTTCGGCCCTGGCCAGGAACGGGTGCTCTGAGCGGACGTGCTCGTAGTAGGCCAGCGTCCCGCCGGGCTTCAGGACGCGCTGGATCTCCGCGAGCACGGTGGCCTGGTCCTTGACGCTGCAGAGAACCAGGCTGGCCACCACTGCGTCGGCGCTGCCGGTCTCCGCGGGGATGTGCTCGGCGGCCGCAGCGACCACGGTCACCGGAACGCTGGCGTCGGCTGCCGCCTGCTGCGCCACCCGGCGCAGATAGTCATCAGGTTCCAGGGCCAGGACGTGGGTGACGCTGGAGGGGTAGAGCGGGAAGGACGATCCCGCCCCCGCTCCAATCTCGATCACGGATCCGTGCAGCCCGGCGAGGATGCGGCGGCGGTGCTCCCCTGCCCCGCGGCGGTCCAGGCCGGCCACGGCGCGGGCGAACGCGCGGGCGAACAGCGGGTGTTGCAAGCGTTCCCGCCCGTCGTTGCTCGTCACCCTGCCCCGCCAAGCCCGCCGGAAAAAAACTGCCGTCACTGCTGAAGGCTGCTTGCAGCGACTTCGAATTCCTCCACCGACACAATCTCCGTCCTGTCCGCCTCACTGCTTTCTTCGCGGATCCTCGTGGCGTCCTGCCTGCTGGCCACCATCGCTTCTTCCGTGTCCCACAAGGTGATGGAGAGGGCTTTGTCCGTGCCTGTCCCGTTCAAGTAGTAGACACCTTTGCAACCCGGGATTTGCAGCACCCTGTCCACCACATTCCCCGTGTTGTCGGGCCGCGTTTCCGGTCCGGTCCTGTAAGTGCTGATTCTGGCGAACATGGCGGCTTCCTTCCTGGTTGCTGAATCGGTTTCATTTCAGGCTGAGCACCTCGTCAATCGGCCGGCCGTTGACGTACACCTGGGCGCTGGTGGCTCCGGACGCGGCCATGGCGGTGTACTCGAGCTGCGCCTTGGCCCGCGGGATGTCGCAGACGCCGCCGAGCATGAAGTTCCCGGAGAGCCAGATGCTGATGGTGCTGCCGTTAAGCTCCCCGCCCAGATACGTCAGGTTGGACTGGTACAGCACGTTGATCAGTCCGGACATACCCACATCGCGCTTCTTGTTGGCCAGCAGGGTCTCCACGCTTGGCCGCACCTGATCCGTGAACCTAACCGGGCCCGTGGTGGTGGCCACCAGGCTGTCACCGCAGCCTATCCGTGGGCCTGACACTCCGTTGTCATCCACCGCCACGTAGTAAATCGTCAGAGGGGCGGTTTGTTCGGGCAGGCCGGTGGGTTGGGGTTCCTGGGTGGGTTGGGGCTGGGGAGCAGGCGGCGGACCGGCGGGAGCGGACGACGGCGGCGGGGCAGCCGGGCTGGTGGGCGCGGCTGACGTGCTGGGCGGGGACGTCGGGCTCGCCGTCGTGCTGCCACCCGCCGTCGTGCTTGGACTGGTGCTGGGGCTCGCGCTGCCGGTGGGGCTCGCCGATGGGGCCGCGGAGCTGCTGGTCGGGGACGGGCTGGGCGGGCCAAAGCAGCCTGTGAGGAGCATCAGGCCGCTGAGTCCGAGAACGCCGAGTGCGGTAAGCCTGGGCTTTGTCATGATGCCCCCTTGAATGTGGGCCCCGCGGTTGCGGGACCCACATTCAAGCTACGCCTGAGGGTTACGGGGAAACAGGGACTTAAGTCCGAGCACCGCCGGCTAGGGATGCACCAGCACCTTCACCGCGGTGTCCTTGTGGTTGATCAGGGTGTCAAAGCCCTGCTCCACCAGGTCCTCCAGCGCGATGCGGCCGGTAATGAACGGTTTGAGGTCCACCTTGCCCTCCTGCACCATCTTGATCACGGCCGGGTGGTCGCGGACGTAGGCGATGTGCCGCGCAGGTCGATCTCCTTGAGCACGATCTTCTGCATGTCCACGGTGGCCGGGGCGCCCCAGATGGACACGTTGACCACCACGGCGCCGGGCCGGACGGCATCGAGCATGGTGTCCAGCACCGCGTTCACCCCGGCGCATTCGAACGCGACGTCGGCCCCCGTCCCGCCGGTCAATTCGCGCACCCGCGCCGGAACGTCCTCCTGGCTGGGATCCAGGACGTGGTCGGCCACGCCGCTGGAGGTGGCCTTCTCCTTCCGGGCCTGGGTGAGTTCGCTGATGATGGTGGTCACGCCCATGCCCTTCAGGACGGCAGCGGTCAGCAGCCCGATGGGCCCGGACCCGCCCACCAGGGCAACATCGCCTTCCTTGACGCCGCTCCGGGCCACCGCGTGGTGGGCCACGGACAGCGGCTCGATCAGGGCGGCCTCATCCAGCGGGATGCCCCCAATCGGATGTACCCAGCGCTGGTCCACCACGATCTTTTCACTCAGCCCTCCCCCGCCGCCGGAAAGCCCGATGAACCCCATCTGCCGGCACAGGTGGTAGCTGCCCGCCTGGCACATGTCGCAGTCCCCGTCCACAAAGTAGGGTTCGACGACGACGTTGTCACCCACTGCCAGCCCCTCCACACCTTCGCCGATCCCAGAGACGGTCCCGGAGAACTCGTGCCCCAGGGTCACCGGGGATTCCTCGTGGGACAGCGGGTGCGGATGCCCCGGCGCCGGACAGAAGATGGGCCCCTCCAGGTACTCGTGCAGGTCTGTTCCGCAGATGCCGCACCAGGCGACGTCGATCTTCACTGCCCCCGCCCGCAGCTCCGGCTCCGGGATGTCCTCGATCCGGATGTCCTTGCGGGCGTGGAATCGTGCTGCCTTCATGATGGTCCTCCAATTGGGTTTCGACGGGCACAACCACCGGCTCAGCGGGTGTGGTGGCTGGGCTGCAGTTCGTAGACGGGTGTTTCCAGTCCTTCCATCCGTGCCTTGAGCTGCAGCGCGAGGTAGGCGGAGTAGTGCCGGCTCTGGTGCAGGTTGCCGCCGTGGATCCAGAGGTTGGGCACGTTGGTGGGCTTCCACATATTGCGCAGTTCCCCTTCCCACGGACCAGGGTCTTTTGGCGTGTCTGACCCGTATCCCCAGCACTTGCCCACCTGATCGGCGACTTCGGGCGAGACCAGGTCGGCCAGCCATCCGTTCATGGAACCGTAGCCGGTGGCATAGACAATCAGGTCCGCCTCCAGCTCGGTGCCGTCGTCCATGACCACGGCGTTGCCCGTGATCTTGGCGACCTGCCCGGACTTGAGCTTCACCCGGCCGTCGATGATCAGCTGGGAGGCGCCTACGTCGATGTAGTAGCCGGAGCCCCGCCGCAGGTACTTCACAAACAGGCCGGATCCGTCCACGCCGAAGTCCAGGTCGAACCCTGCTGCTTCCAACTGGGAGTAGAACTCCGCATCCCGCGACGCCATCTCCTGGTACACCGGCACCTGCGCATCGGGGAGGATGCGCATGGGCAGCGAGGCGAACAGCAGGTCCGCCTTCTCCGTGGTGACGCCGGCCGCGAGCGCCCGCTCCGAGTACAGGTCCCCCAGCGCCAGGTCCATGAGGGATTCACTGCGGGCGATGTGGGTGGAGGAGCGCTGGACCATGGTGACGTCGGCGCCGTGCTCCCACAGGTCGGCGCAGATATCGTGGGCCGAATTGTTGGAGCCGATCACCACGGCCTTCTTCCCGGTCCAGTCCCCGCCGCCGGGGTGCTGGGAGGAGTGCCGCTGCTCGCCCAGGAAGGTCTCCGCGCCGTCGAACGTGGGGATGTTCGGGTAACCGGAGACGCCCAGGGCGAAGATGAGCTGCTTGGGCCGGAGCGTCACCGGTTCGCCGTTGCGAAGGACGCTGACCTCCCATTCCTGCGTGCCGTCGTCGTACGCTGCCTTGACGCACTCGGTGCCGGACCAGTAGTTCAGCTCCATGATGCGGGTGTAGTGCTCCAGCCAGTCGCCGATCTTGTCCTTGGCGGCGAAGACGGGCCAGTCATCCGGGAACTTCAGGTAGGGCAGGTGGTCGTACCAGACGGGGTCGTGCAGGTGCAGGGACTTGTAGCGGTTGCGCCAGGAGTCGCCGGGGTTCTGGTTCTTCTCGATGATGATGGTGGGCACCCCCAGCCGCTTCAGCCGGGCAGCAAGCCCAATCCCGCCCTGGCCGCCGCCGATGATTACGCAGTACGGCTGCTCCTCGTAGCCCAGCCGGGCCTCCTGCTCCTCCTTGAGCTCTTTCCAGGATTTGCGCCCGCGGACGATCTGGTGCGCCACGCCCTGCTCGCGCCGAGGGCCCTTCTTCTCCTCGAAGCCCTTGAGCTCCTGCATGGTGGTCAGCAGGGTCCAGCACCTGCCGTTCCGGAGCCGGAGGTGGCCGTAGCCGCGGGCCGCGCCCGTCTCGAACGTGATCCAGGCTTCCACGTTCTCCGCGTCACCCGTGGCGTCCTCTGAGAGCGCCCAGTTGGACGGCTGGACCCGGTATAGCGTGGCCTCGAGCATCCGGCGGATATCCGCCTTGCCTTCCAGGGTTTTCAGGTTCCACGTGAATGCCACGAAGTCCCGCCAGTAGGTGTCGTCCTCGAAGAGTTCCAGCGCGGCGTCCACGTCGCGCCGCTGCAGCGCGTCATCCAGGCCGGATAGCCATGCCTGCGCGGCAGCGGTGGGTGTTTGGGTCATCTCCACTCCTTTGTGCTGTTCCTTGGGCTCCGCCTGCCCTGCGATATGCTGGACCGGGCGTGAGCTGCATCACTAGTGGAACTCGGCGGGGGTAACAGCGGCGTTACACGGATCCGGCAAGGGCGCCGGCTGTGAGGAGGAAACAGTGGACCACGGCCTGAGGTTTTCGGACCCGGCAACGTATGCACGGACGCTGCGCCGCGCGCATGAGCTGGTCATTTCCGGCGTCCCGCGGCCGGAGATTCCCACCAGCCTGGTCGATTCCTGGCACCGGTCCATGGCCTTGGGCATCAGCCCGGACCAGCACAGTCCGCGGCACCTGCATGAGGTGGCCGAGGTGTTGGAGCTGCGCCGGGAGCACCGGCTGCAACAGGTGATGCCCGCGCTGCACGACCTGCTGGCCGATGATTCCCGCACCGGCCGCCACCTCCTGGTGCTCACCGATGCCAGCGGCGAGATCCTCTGGCGTGTGGGCAGCCCAACCGTCCTCCGCCGGGCCGACCACCTGGAATTCCTTGAGGGCGCCGACTGGTCCGAGGCCGGTATCGGCACCAACGCCATCAGCGAGGCCTTGGTCACCGGCGGTCCGGTGCAGCTGTTCTCCGCCGAACACCTGGTCCGGACGCACCACGAGTGGGCCTGCACTGCCGCGCCCATCACGGACCCGGGCACGGGGCGGGTCCTGGGGGTACTGGACGTGTCCGGACCCTTGGACACCCTCAGCGCGGACACGCTGCGGATGGTGCGGTGCGCCGTGCGCGTGGCGGAGGCTTTGCTGGGAACGTCCGACGCCGGCACCTCCTTGGGAACTTCGTCTCCCCAGGGTGCGTCCCGGCGGACGCCGGTCCCTGTTGTCCGGCCGGCTGCCGCCGTCGAGTCGCTGGAACTGCTCGGTGACAAGCCGGCGGCGGTGTTTGACGATGGGAGCCGGACTCCCCTGACGCTGCGCCGGGCGGAGATCCTGGCGCTGCTGGACTCCCGGTCGCACGGCTGGTCAGCGGAGGAGCTGGCCTACGAGCTCTATGGCGACGCCGGAACGCCCCAAGCCATCCGGACCGAAATGTTCCGGGTGCGCTCGATGCTCGGCGGGGCCGTGGAGTCGAACCCCTACCGGCTGGCTCCCGGGCTGGCCGGACGTTCCGATGCGGGGCACGTGCTGCGGCTGCTGCGCGAAGGCCGGGTTGCCGAGGCGCTGGCGCAGTACCGCGCTCCCCTGCTCAGCCGCTCCGTCGCCCTCGCTGTCCAGCTGCTCCGGGACCAGCTGGACATGGCGGTGGGATCTGCGGTGCGGGCCAGCCAGGACGCCGGGCTGGTGGTGCGCTGGCTGTCCACGGACATGGGTTCAGCCGATCCGCTGGCCGTCAAGGCACTGGGCCGGCTGGTGGGCCGCAGCGATCCCCGGTACCTGACGTTCCACGCCCGGGCCGCGTGTTAAGCCCAGTCTTACTGCCGCCCCGGCTTGGTGGCGGCCGCGCTACTTCTTCTTGGTGACCTTGATATCGATGCTCAAGCCGTGGTTCCAACTGATGTGGATCGAAACGCTCGTGGTGCGCGCGATGGCCTGGTCCGTAACCTGCCCTTCGTCCGGCCCCGGCCCCACTTCCACGGCCAGGTCGGTGTGCACTTCCCGGAGGGCGGCCCGCACCAGCTCATTGTTCTGCGTGTGGATGCCTTCGGCGAATTTGGCAGCCGCGGCGGGATTTGCCGCAAGGGATGACATGGCGCTGATCATGGGCAGCAGGATGCGGCGGGCATCCTCGGCTCCGGCCAGTTCCTTCGCCGAAACGTGCGCTGCCCCGGTCGATGCCGCCGGCGTTTGGTGCCCTGCTTCTTCGGATTCCATGGCTTCCTTCCTTTGAACACAGCCTCCGCCACCGTGGCGGATGGTGGGTGCATTCTGGACCCGGCCCCTGCCCGGACTCAACAATCACTTATTGCAGACGGCCGATTCAGCACGACAGTTCTTGTCATGCCATTAACGCGTTGTTCATATCCTCCTCAAAGCCTGTACAGAAGCTGGAAATAGCTTGGGAGCCATGGACACCATCTCCCGTAGAACCCTCATCTCCGCCGGCCTCGGCACCGGCCTGGTCGCCGCACTGCCGGGTGCCGCCGTCGCCGTTTCCACCGCTGACGACGCCGGCCTCCGCGCCGATCCCTTCATGCTCGGCATCGCGTCCGGCGAGCCGTGGCCGGACGGCTTCGTGCTGTGGACCCGCCTGGCCCTGAACCCGGTGGCGGAGGACGGGCTGGGCGGCATGCCGGCCCGGCCCGTGGCCGTGCAGTGGGAGGTGGCCGAGGACCAGGGCATGCGGAAGGTGGTGGCCCGCGGCGTTGAGCAGGCGCGTCCCGAGTCCGCACACTCGGTGCACGTGGAGCTGCGCGGATTGAAGGCGGGCCGCGAGTACTTCTACCGGTTCCGCGCCGGCAAGCACCTCAGCGCGGTGGGCCGCACCCTGACCAGCCCGGCACTCCATGAGACGCCCGCGGCCCTGGCCATGGCGTTCGCCAGCTGCGCGCAGTACGAGCACGGCTACTTCACCGCGTACCGGCGCCTGGCCGAGGACCACCCTGACCTGGTGCTGCATCTGGGCGACTACCTGTACGAATACAAGAAGGACAGCTACGTGATCGGCGGCGGCAACCCGCGCGACCACGAGGGCCCGGAGACCGTCACGCTGGAGACCTACCGGCAGCGGCACGCCCAGTACAAGGCCGACGCCGACCTGCAGGCTGCGCACGCAATGGCACCCTGGGCAGTGGTGTGGGATGACCACGAGGTGGACAACAACTGGGCGGACGACGTCCCGGAGAACCAGGACGCCGGCCAGCTCAACGACAGCGTGGAGCACTTCCGGCAGCGCCGCGCGGCCGCGTTCCAGGCGTACTACGAGAACATGCCGCTGCGACCTTCATCCCTGCCCGCCGGCCCGGACATGAAGATCTACCGGAAGATCCAGTGGGGCCAGCTGGCCAACTTCCACATGATGGATACGCGGCAATACCGGGACGACCAGTTGGCCGGCGACGGCTGGAAGAAGAACGTCACCGAACGGCTCGCGGAGGACCGGACCATCACCGGCACGGAGCAGGAAAAGTGGCTGCTGGATGGCTTCAGGAACTCCACCCAGCGCTGGGACATCCTGGGCCAGCAGGTCTTCTTCGCCGAGCGGGACCGGAACAAGGCGCCGGAGATCGACGACGTCTCCATGGACGGCTGGGACGGCTACGCGGCCTCCCGCCGCCGCATCACCCAGGGCTGGGTGGACGCAAACGTCCGCAACGCCGTCGTGCTCACCGGTGATGTGCACCGCCACTGGGCCAACGACGTCAAGGTGGATTACAAGGACCCGGCCGCCCCAGTGGTCGGCGCGGAGCTGGTCTGCACCTCCATCACCTCCACGGGTGACGGCAGCGGCTCCACCACGGACGCCACCATGGCCTGGAACCCGCACCTGAAGTTCTACAACGACAACCGCGGCTACGTGAACACCCGCATTACCCGCGACGCGATGACGGCCGACTTCCGGGTGCTGGACCACGTCACGACGCCGGGCGCCGCGGTTTCGACCAAGGCCTCCTTCGAGATCCGCGACGGCGTTCCCGGGCTTCAGGCGCGCGCCTGACCTTTCGCGAGTCCCGGCGGGACCTTCGGCACTTTTGGTGCCGGGGGTCCCGTGGCATTTTGGCGGCTATGGCTGGACGGCTACTTTCCAGGCGGGCAGGCCGCGGAACGGGGCGCCAGAGGCGGTGGCAGTTCCTGGCGGTATCGCTCTGCGCCCAGATGATGGCTTATCTCCTGTGGCGCCCGGCCATGCTGCGCTGGGGAACCGAGGGGACGGAAGCGGTGGAGCCCCTGCCCGGCGACAACCTCCAGCCCCGCCCTGCATTCCAGAGCACCCGTGCCATCAGCATCGACGCACCGCCGGAACGCGTGTGGCCCTGGATCGTGCAGATGGGAATTTACCGGGCGGGGTTCTACACGCATGACCGGGTTGAGCGGGCCCTGTTCCACGCCCGGTACGTCGAGGGGAAGCATTCGGCGACGCGGATCCACCCGGAGCTGCAGGACCTTAAAGTGGGCGACAAGGTCCCGTACGGCGCCGGCGTCTACTCCACCGTCTCCGAGCTTGAACCCAACAAACATCTGGTGGCGGGAGAGCAGTTCATCCTGCGGCCGCTGCCGGGTGACCGCACCCGCTTCATCATCCGGTACCGCGGCCCGGGATACCTCAGTGCCGCAGTCCGCGGCGCCGGTCCGGATGCTCCTGCGGTGACCCGGGCCCTGGCGTTCGCCCTCGAAAAGGTGCCCGGCGCGATGCTGCTGGCCCGCGCCGTCGACCTTTTCATCGGTGACCCCCTGCACCACTACATGGAGGTCGGCGTGCTCCGCGGGGTCAAGCAGCGGGCGGAGTCCTGAGGAACTCCAGGGCCTTGCCGGCCAGGACGTCGGGCCGGGGGTCGGCGATGAAGTGCCCCTCCCGCGCACCTGATCTACTACTTAGGCGGTGGCGACGTCTGCACTACTGCACCGCCTTTTGCGCGTTCACCCGGCCATAGGCCCAATACGTTCCGGTGCCTGCAACCTTGTCCGCCGTGGTTTCCAGGTCTGCCCTGATGGAGGTGTTCGAGGCCCCGGGATGCGAGCTCCACGCGAGCGCCGCCGCTCCTGAGACGATGGCCGAGGACATCGAGCTTCCGTTGCCCACGTCGTAACCCTGGGACCGGTTGTTCTGCGTGCCCAGCACGAAGGGATGGTTGGGGAAGGTGGAGTAGACATTGACGCCGGGAGCGGCGATATCCACCCAGCTGGCGCCGTACGTGGAGAACGACGCTTTGGCGTCGTTGTTGTCAGTGGCTCCCACCGCGATGACATGGGTGTACGCGCCCGGGTAGATCTTGGTCTGGTTCCCGCCGTTGCCGGCGGCCGCCACCAGCACCGCGCCCTTGTTCCAGGCGTTGTTGACCGCGGTTTCCAGTGTCCGTGATGCCCGCACACCCAGGCTCATGTTGATCACCTTGGCGCCGTTGCTGACCGCCCAGTTGATGCCGTTCGCCAGGCCGGAGCTGGAGCCGACCCCGTTGTCGTCCAGGACCTTGCCGGCCAGGATGGTGCAGCCCGGGCAGACCCCGGCCACGCCGATGGTGTTGTTGACAGTGGCCGCGACGTTGCCGGCCACGTGCGTGCCGTGCCCGTAGTAGTCCTCGGCCACGGGGTCCCCCGCTTTTGTGGCCGAGCCGCTGAAGTTGGCGCGGGCCACCACTTTGGGGGCGATGTCCGGGTTGTCGCTGGCCACCCCGGAATCCAGCACCGCGACCTTGATGCCGGTGCCGGTGGTCACGTTCCACGCTTCGACGGCGTCCACGTCCGCGTCCGGTGTGCCGGCGGGGATGGTGATGTCGCCTGCAGTGTTGGTGAATGACTGCCCGGTGTTCTGCAGCGCGTACTGGCGCGGGAAGTACTGGTCGGAGGTGAAGGCGGCCACCGGCTGGTCCGCTTCGGCGTACTCGACGGCGGGATCCCGGCTGAGCGCGTCGATGAGCCGGCCTTCGCTGCCGGCAGGCACACTGACCAGCCTGGCGCCCGTACTGCCGACGTCCGCGCCGGCCTCCAGGCCGCGCCGGTGCAGGGCGCCGGCGGCAGCACCGTCGTCGTGGAACTTTACGAGGATGTGCCCGGGCTGAGTGGACGTGCCTCCCGCAGCATTGGCGGGAAGGGCAAACGGGACGGGGCCAAGCATCATCAGTGCTGCCGTGAGGCCGGCGGTGAAGAGTTTTCTCATGCGGGCCATCTTGGCCCCACATGCTCGAACCCGGTAGGGGCGGGAGCCTCGAAAGTGCTCCGTTTCCTGCCAATGACGGCTCTGGCCCACGGTCCCGGCCGAACCTACACTGGCGGGATGGAAGCGGTGGTGAGGGGTGTGCCCGTCCATTTCGTTGAACACGGCAGCGGAACGCCCGTCCTTGCGCTGCACGGCGCCGGCGTGGACCACCGGGAGATTGCCGGCGGCCTGGAACCGATGTTCGGCAACATCCCCGGGTTCCGGCGCCTGTATCCGGACCTCCCGGGGATGGGCCGTACCCCGGCTCACCGCTCGCTCAACAGCAACGACGATGTGCTGGACCTCCTGCTGCACTTCATCGACAGCACGATCGGTGATGAACCGTTCCTCATCATTGGCCAGTCGTACGGCGGGTACCTGGCGCGCGCGGTTGCCCATTTGCGGCCCCAGGCGGCCGGGCTTGCCCTGATCTGCCCGGTCGGCGCGCATGCCGGCAGCGTGCCCAAGCACCAGGTCCTGGTGTCGTCGGCCCATCCCGCCGGCCTCGACGCGGAGATCGAAGCCTCTTTCCGCAGCTATTAAGTGGTCCAGACGGACGGGACGCTGAACCGGTTCCGGCAGCTTGTGGCTCCTGCGGCATCGCTCGTCGACGAGCCGGGGTTGGCCCGTATCTTCTCGCGCTGGGAGTTGCGGGATCGTCCGGAGTCGGCAGCGCGGTATCCGCATCCCGTGCTGGTTCTGGTGGGGCGGCAGGACGCCACCGCCGGATACGCCGATGGGTGGGCACTGGCGCGGGACTACCCGCGGGGCACCTTTGCCGTGCTAAACCGCGCCGGCCACGCCCTGCTGCACGAGCAGCCCGCGCTCGTCCAGGCCTTCCTCGCCGAATGGATTGAGCGGGTGCGCGAAGACGAGGCCGTGGTGCAGGGCGTCGCCCGTTTCCCCTGGCCAGGACGACGTCGGGCACCTCGGTGAGTGCCGCCGTCGTACTTACGCAAAGCCGTTGTGCGCCGTGGTGGCCGGGGCTACGATGCTCGCGGGGAGAGGTCCTTCGTCTCAGTGACAGACAAAAATAGGGGCCCACAATGACTGACTTCTTCACCATGCAACCAGGCGAGACCGCGCCTCCGCTCCCATCAGGACCTGTCCTGTGCGCAGGGACGGCCGGGATGCGGCGCATCCACCGCTTTTTCCTCTGGGCCTACGGTGAGGCCCCGGGGCTGGTGAGTTCCGTCCGTGCCGGTGACACTGCCCGGGCCGCCTATGTGGGGGAAGTGCTGGGGAACTTCGACAAGGTGCTCCACATCCACCACGAAGGCGAGGACCTGCTCATGTATCCGCAGCTGAAGGAGCGGGCGCCGGCCTGTGCGCTGCATGTGGGGCAGATGCTGGAGCAGCATCGGCAGGTGACGCAGCGGCTTGGGGCGATTGAGCCGGTGCGGCTGCGCTGGATGGACCGGGCGGATGAGGAGTCAGCGTCGGAGCTGGCCGCGCTGTATGAGGACCTGTCCCGTGTCCTCAACGTGCATCTGCGCCGCGAGGTAACTGAGATGATGCCCGTGGCGGACCGGGTGATGACCGAGAAGGAAATGAACGAGACGGGGCAGCACGGCATCCGGCAACTCGACAAGAAATTCCTGGTGGGCTACCTCGGGATGGTGCTGGCCACGAACCCGCCGGCGGACCGGAAGGAGCTGTTCAAGGAGATCCCTCCCCCGGTCCGGCTCGGCTACAAGCTGGTGGGGCGCCGGATGTACCGGAAGCAGTACGCCACCCTGTTCCCGGGGCGGCCGGTGCCGGAGACGCTTTAGCGAAGGAATATTACTCCGCTTGATGCCCATGCAGCCAGAGCAACACGGATCTAGTAAAATCTTTGGGTGCCTTCTCCAAGAAACCTCCCCTTTGGGCGCCGGCGCTTTTTGGAGTGGATAGGGGCAGCGGCCGTAACTGCCGGCCTGCCCAGCATGATTGCCCGTGCAACTGATCCGTTCCCCGCCGCCGCACCTGCCCCCGAGCCTTCCCCTGCCTACGCGAACTCCCGCTTCGTGAGCAGCAGCGGTAATGACGCCAGCCCGGGCACCCAGGACGCGCCCTGGCAATCGCTCGCGCGCGTTCGGTCGGCGCTTGAGGCCGGCGAAGTGGGCCGCGGCGACGCGGTCCTGCTCCGGCGCGGCGACGTGTTCCCGGGCTCGCTCCAAATGCCTGCCGTGAAAGGTCCCGCCGGGGTCTTCACGCTCAGCTCATACGGCACCGGGGCGCTGCCGCAGATCAACGGCTACAAGGTGAGCAGCGACGCCTGGACGCTGCACAGCCCCCAGGTGTGGAAGCTCAACCTGCGGCCAGGGTCCGGGCAGTTCAGCGGCAACACTGACGGAGCCTCCACCAACGTCGGCTTCCTGAAGGCCGGCGGTGAGATCCGCGGCTGGAAACGGTGGAGCCTGTCCGGGTTGGTGCAGGACTGGGACTTCTACAGCGACGACACCTTCGTGTACGTGAAGCTACCGGCATCTCCGGGTGCCGGGGTGGAGATCGCTGTCAAGCAGGAGGGGTTGCGGCCGGCCTCCAACACCGTCACCTCCGGGGTACACATCCTTGGCCACGGCGGCCACGGCGTCAGGACTTACGGCATCCAGGACGCAGAGATCAGCGGCTGCCTGATTGAGGAAATCGGCGGGTCGCGGCTCAAGGACACAACGCGTTACGGGAATGGCGTTGAGGTCTGGATTGGCTGCTCGAACGTGCTGGTCCAGGGCAACACCATCCGGCAGACGTACGACACGGCCACCACGATGCAGGGCAATATCGAGGGGCCCAGGGTTGCCTGGACGGACTGCCGGTTTGTGGGCAACACCATTGAGAACTGCAACCAGAGCTTTGAGATCTGGTCCCACGGAACGCCGGCTGCGGGCACCGGACACATCCGGTGCGCCTTCACCGACAACCAGTGCCGCGACGCCGGGTACTCCTGGGCGGCCAATATCCGTCCGGACCAGGCGGGGATGGGCACCCACCTGCTGACCTACGACGTGCAGCTGCCCTGCGACGTCGAGATCGCCCGGAACCAGTTCATCGGCGCCAAGGACAACTTCGTGCGCTCCAGCGGCAGCGGCCGGCAGATCCCGGCGGGCATCAGGATTCACGGCAACACCATTGCGCTGGCCAGCGGCCAGAAGATTGCGTACCAGAACCCTGAAACCATCGAGCAGCTCGATGCGTGGCGCTCGCGCACCGGCAACAGCCAGTCCTGACACCCGCCGGTACCTATTGAAGACGCGGCAGGCTCAGGGCGCTGTGCACCCCACTGCTTTGCAGGCGTTCACCCGGCCGTGGGCCCAGTAGGAACCGGTACCGGAGATGGGATCGGCCGTGGATTCCACCTTGGTACGGACGGATGCATTGGACGTGCCCGACGGCGTACTCCACACGAGTGCGGCAGTGGCGGCAACGATGGGCGAGGCCATGGAAGTGCCGCTGAGGATGTCATAGCCGGGTGACAGGTTGTTCTGCGTGCCCAGGACCGACGCATAGTTCGGCAGGGTGGAGTAGACCCTGACCCCCGGGGCGGCGACATCCACCCACCTGCCGTAGGTGGAGAAGGATGCCTTGGTGTCGTTGTTGTCAGTTGCTGCCACGGCTATGACGTTCGGATATGCACCTGGGTAGACCTGCGCCTGGGTATCGGCGTTGCCCGCCGCGGCGACGATTACCACGCCTTGGTTCCAGGCGTTGTTGACGGCAGCTTCGAGGGTTCGTGATGACACGTTCTGTCCAAGGCTCATGTTGATGACCTTGGCGCCCTTGCCGACAGCCCAGTCGATGCCCTTGGCAATGCCAGAGGAGGAGCCGGAGCCGCTGCTGTTCAGGACCTTGGCATCGAGGATGGAGCAGTCGGGGCATACACCTGCCACCCCAAGGGAGTTGTCCGCGGTGGCGGCCACGATGCCGGCGACGTGGGTGCCATGGCCGTACTGGTCGTAGTCCTCCGGGGTGAGGATTTGGGTGTCGCTGAAGTTTGCCCGGTCCACCACCTTGGACGAGATGTCCTCGTGGTTGATGGCCACGCCTGAATCGACGATGGCAACCCTGACACCGGCCCCCTTGGTGACGCCCCATGCTTCAACCGCATCCACATCCGCATCGTTCTTGCCAGCGGGCACCGTTACCGTGCCGGCGGTGTTCGTAAAGGACTGCCCCACGTTCTGGAGCGCGTACTGGCGGTCAAAGTACGGGTCTGCCGTAGTGGCGGTGACCAATTCGTCCGGTTCGGCGTATTCGACGGCGGGGTTGCGGCTTAGTACGGCGACGAGTTGGAGTTCCCTGCCGGCCGGGACCTTGATGAGGTGCGCGCCGGTGCTGCCGATCGGCGGGCCGTCGCTCAGCCCATGCTGGCCGAGCACCCCGGCCGCCGCGCTGTTGTCCCGGAATTTGACCATGATTTGTCCTGCTATGGGCGAGGACGGCACGGACACGTTGCCGGGAACGGCAGCGTTGCCCGGAACGGCGATCGTGATGGCGCTGAGCACCATCACGATCGCTGCGAGACCGGCTATGAGTACTTTTTTCATGCCGTCATCATGCGCCCCATGCGTAACAGCTGCATAGGGGGCAGCCCAAGACGGCTACTGCTGCGCCTTAGAGGCAGACGGGCTGGTAGGCCGGGTCCGCGGGGCCGGACGGCTGGGCCAGGGCGTTGCCGACGAGCTGGTGCACCACGGGATCGTTGGGCGTCTGGTCGTGCTCGATCACGTCCGCCGGGCACTTGTCCTGGATGGTGATGTTGGTGACCTGCCGCGTGGAGCCGTTCAGGAACTGGCTGTTGTACGGGATCACCACCTCGTCGTGGATGGTGGAGATGACGGTGTAGGCGGGGCCGGCGACCGTATCGCCGATGGAGTTCAGCTCCTGCATGAACGGCGATCCCGCCTGCTGGTCTGCACAAGCGGCACACCCGGCGGCGGTGTAGTCCGGCGTGGGCACCAGATCCGGAGGCGGAAGGATCACGCCCTCAGTGCCGTGGTTGGATGGGGCGATGCCGACGAGTTGATGGACGTACTTCGCCCCGCCCAGGAAGCCCATGTAGTACCGGGGCATCATGCCGCCCTGGCTGTGGCCCACCAGGTCCACCTGCTTGGCACCCGTGGCGGAGCGGACGGCGTCCACGAACGGTGCAAGTTCCTTGGCGGAATCTTTGACGGGAGCCGTGGCGTAGACGCCGTTGGTCTGGCCATAGTTCAGGGCGAAGACGCAGTACCCCTGGCTCTTGAGGTACGGAGACATGGTGGACCAGTTCTTCTCCATGCTCTCGAACGTGCCCGGCACCAGGACCACGGGATACGGATGTGCTGCTGACGGTTTACAGGACCAGTCGTTGGCTCCCGGCGGCGAGACGTCAACGGCATGGGCGGGAGCGGTTACCAGGGACGTGGCGAGGAGTGTACCGGCCGCGATGGAAAGGGCCCGGGTAAGGAGTGACATGGAAACCTCTTTGTTCGTCTGTCTTCGGGGACGGCCGGAGCTGATGGTTTTGGGGGTGTCCATCAGTTCCGGCCCGGGTTTTCCATGCTGGCAGCGCTGCGGCTCCTCTGCAGCGGAAGTGCACGAACGTGCGGCGGAAAAGGTCTGGTGCTGCAGCGGCTGTCACGACTCGTTTGTGACTCGGAACACAGCGTTGTTACTGGTGAGTAGGTAGTTTGGGTAAGGCCCTGCGTTGGTCACCCTCCCACAGGCGCTTTGCACAAACGTGCACTCCGTGGCCGGCCGGACGATACCTCAACCGCGAGGCAGGAGAGCTTGGCACCGGCGAAGTCGCCGGATCGGTGCCAATCCGCCGGAACGTTCCGGCGAGCCGGTACCGTTCCGGCGATTCGAGTCCCGGCGAACCCACCTTGAGGTGTGAGAATCAACCCGTAGTTTCCGCGGCGTGACCATCCGACGGCGCTGCTGGCGTTGCGGGTGGTGGGTCCTTTTCCTTGAACCGGCTCAGGTAGCCGGACCTGGACCCGTGGACGTGGGCTGCCATCCCCTGTTCAGCGGCCTCCGCGTTGCCGGCATCGATCGCTGCCATGATGCCCCGGTGCTCGGCCCAGGACCGGATGCCGCGGGAGTCCACATCGGAGGCGTAGAGCCACTCGATCTTGCCCGAAATCTGGCGGAGCAGCGCCGTGAGGGACGCGCTGCGGCTCAGTTCAGCGACCCCCAGATGAAAACGGATGTTCAGCTCGGGCAGCAGCTCAACCTGCCCGTTTGCCACCGCTTGATCGCCCTCGTCCAGGATCGCGGCCAGTGCGCGCCGCGTCTCCCACCACTGCGTATCCGGGCCGCCCGCGGAGAACTGGGCGGCCGCCCGCCGGGCCGCCCGGCGGGCGGTGGCAGCTTCCAGGGCCTCGCGCACCGCGAAGAGGTCATCGGCGTCGTCCACCGGTATCTCTGACACCGTGGACCCGGCGAAGGGCTTCGACTCAACGAAGCCCTCCACCTCAAGGGCCCGCAGCGCTTCCCGCACCGGAACCCGGGAAATCCCGTATTTCGCGGCCAGGGAGGACTCGGTGATCCGTGTCCCGGCGGGGAGCTTTCCGAAGATGATGTCCCGCCGGATCTCGTCCTGGACGCGGGCCCGTGGGGTGGGATCACCGCTAGCTAGCGAAGGCTGCACCGGGTATCGCTCCAAGTAGTTCCCTGGTGTAGTCGGCCGAGGGTGCCATGAAGACCTGCTCCACGCTGCCGGTTTCCACCACTTTTCCTGTTTTCATGACCACCACGTTGTGCGCGATCTGGCGGACAACGGCCAGGTCGTGCGTGATGAAGAGGTAGGTCAGGCCCAGCCTATCCTGCAGGTCCCCCAGCAAAGTGAGAATCTGCTCCTGGACCAGCACATCCAGGGCTGAGACGGCCTCGTCCAGGATCAGCAGTTCCGGTTCCAGCGCCAGGGCCCGGGCGATGGCCACCCGCTGGCGCTGCCCGCCCGAAAGTTCATGGGGCCGGCGCTGGGCCACAATCCGCGGCAGCGCCACCTGGTCCAGGAGTTCGGCCACGCGTTCACGCCGGCTCTCCCGCGTCCCCACCTTGAAGATCCGCAGGGGCTCGTCGATCAGCCGCTCAATGCTGAAGGTCGGGTCCAGGGATCCGTACGGGTCCTGGAAGACGGGCTGCGCGATGCGGCGCAGGGCACGGCGCGTCTGGGGATTGCTGGTGGCGATGCTCTCCCCCTTGATCAATGCCGACCCGGAAGTGGGTGTCTCCAGGCCGAGGATGATCCGGGCAACCGTTGACTTCCCGGATCCGGATTCACCGACCACCGCCGTGGTGGTTCCCCTGTGCACGTCGAAGGAGACGTCGTCCACGGCCTGGATCCTGCGCCCGCCCTGGCCACGGAGCTTGAATTCCTTGGCCAGGTTCCTGACCGACAGCACGGGAGCCGGCCGGTCCTCTTCAGCAACAATTGGACCGGAAGCCGCGTCGGCGGAAAGGCTGGCCGACGGCGCCGCGGCCACCAGGCGCCGAGTGTAGTCCTCCTGGGGATTCAGCAGCACCTCCCATGGCGTGCCGGTCTCCACAATCCGCCCGTCGGCCATGACGATGATCCGGTCCGTGCGGTCCCCCGCGAGCCCCAGGTCATGGGTGACGAACAGCAGCGAGGTGCCCCGCGCATCCACCAGCGTCTGGAGGTGGTTCAGGATCTGCCGCTGGACAGTGACGTCCAGGGCCGACGTCGGCTCATCCGCGATCAGCAGGTCCGGCTCACCCGCAAGGGAGATGGCGATCAGGACGCGCTGGCGCATGCCGCCGGAGAACTCGTGCGGGTACTGGTTGTAGCGGCGTTCGGCGTCCCGGATGCCGGCTTCCGTCATGAGTTCCACGGCGCGCTGCTTGATGGCGTCGCGGCCGCGCATGCCGTTGCTTGCCAGTGCGTCGGCGATCTGCGCGCCGACCTTCATCGAGGGGTTGAGGTTGGACATGGGATCCTGCGGGACCAGGCCGATCTTCTTGCCCCTGATGCCGCGCAGCTCCTTTTGGGTCGCGTCCGCGAGGTCTGCCCCGTCGAGCAGGATGGATCCGTGGGTGATCCGGCCGGAGCCGGACAGCAGGCCCAGGATGGCGCCCACCACGGTGGACTTGCCCGATCCCGACTGGCCCACGATCGCCACCCGCTCGCCCTTCTTCAGGTCGAAGGACACTCTGTCCAGGACCGGGGTGCCGCCGTAGCTGACCTCCAGTTCGCGGACGGACAGCAGAATGTTTCCGTCGTTCCTAGCGTCCTGCTGCATAGCCCTGCGCTCCCCTCGGGTTGGCGGCGGCCTTGAGGACACCGGTTTCGGGGTCACTGACCACCGATGACAGGCGGCCGAGTGCCCAGTCCCCGGCCCGGGTCACCACGTGGCCTCGCTCCTCCAGTTCAGCGATCACGTCCTCGCCCAGGCGGTCTTCAACAACCGCGCCGCCCGGCGTCCAGGTGCGGGGCCAGAAGGATCCCGGGATGGAGGTGGTGTGGAGCGAGGGCGCGTCAACGGCCTGCTGGGGCTCGTAGCCGCCCACGATGGTGCGCAGCAGGTACAGCAGCTGCCACTGGTCCTGCTGGTCGCCGCCCGGGGAACCGAGGGCGGTCACCGCTTTGCCGTCCTTCAGCACCAGGGTGGGCGTCAACGTGGTCCGGGGGCGCTTGCCGGGGGTGAGCGTGGACGGCGCGCCGTCCTCCAGCCAGGTCATCTGCAGTCTGGAACCCAGGCAGAAGCCGAGTTCGGGAATGGCCGGGGAGGACTGGAGCCAGCCGCCGGAGGGCGTTGCGGAAACCATGTTTCCCCATTGGTCCACGACGTCGATGTGGCAGGTATCCCCGCGGGTTTCCCCCGTGGGCATGACGGTGGGTTCGCCCACGCCGGCAAAGGCAAGCTGGCCGTTTTCCGCGAGCGACGGCGGGAGGTACTCCGTGCGCAGCGGCGGAACGAAGGGGTCGTGGCCGGGGACGTTGCCGGGCCGGAATTCGTGCGAGGCCTTTTCGCCGATCAGCTTCCGGCGCTCCGCTGCGTACTCGGGGCTGAGCAGGTAATCCATCGGCACCTCGGCGTCGCCGTAGTAGGCCTCGCGGTCCGCGATGGCGAGCTTCTGCGCCTCAAGAATGGTGTGCGCGCCGATGGCCGTGGACGGGTCCAGCCGCTCGTCGTCGAACCCTTCAAGGATGGCGAGGGTCTGCAGCAGTGCCGGCCCCTGCCCCCAGGGCCCGGTCTTGGCGATGGTGTGGCCGCGAAACTCGATGGTGGTGGCGGGTTCGTAGCCGGCCGAGAATCCGACGAAGTCAGCTTCGGTCATGACGCCAGCATGATCGGCGCCGGACGAGTGGCGGTGGGGCGTGGCGAGGAATTTGACCGCTGCCTTGGCCACAAATCCCTCGCCCCATTCCCGGCGGGCGGCGTCGATGCGTGCTTCCCGCGACGCTGCCGCGTCCGTTTCTCCGGCGGCGACGAGCCGGTCCAGGACGCTCGCGTACGCCGGGTTCTTGATGATGTCTCCGGCGGCGGGAATCTTCCCGTCCGGCATCCACAGGGCGGCCGACGTCGGCCAGTGCTCGGTGAAGAGGTCGGCGACGGTTTCGATGGTGCTCCCCACGCGGCCCACCACCGGGTGCCCGTTGCGGGCGTAGCCGATGGCGAAGGCCAGCACGTCCGCCAGCTCCCAGGTGCCGTGGTCCCGGAGGAGCAGCAGCCAGGCGTCGACGGCGGCCGGCACCGCGGCGGCGAGCGCGCCGGCGCCGGGCACCAGTTCCAGCCCTTCGGCCAGGTAGTGCTCGCGGGTCGCGGCGGCGGGGGCAGGGCCCTGTCCCATAAGCACAACCGGTTCGGACGGGTTCTCCGCCGTGACGAACACGCCGGTCATGTCCCCGCCGGGGCCGTTCAGGTGGGGTTCGACGACGTGCAGGACGAAGGCGCCGGCGACGGCGGCGTCGAAGGCGTTGCCGCCGCGTTCCAGCACGGCCTGCGCGGAGGCGGTGGCGAGCCAGTGGGTGGAGGCGGTCATGCCGAAGGTGCCCTGGAGGGTGGGGCGGGTGGTGAAGCTGTCTGCGGGGGTGTAAGTCATGGCTATTTCTTTCGGGTGGTGGCGGCGGGGTCCAGGGCGTCGCGCAGGGCGTCGCCGAACAGGTTGAAGGCCAGGCAGATCGCGGCGATGCCCAGGCCGGGGACGATGGCCGCTGTGGGTGAGCGGAAGAGGTACTGCTGGGCGTCGGAGAGCATGATGCCCAGGCTGGGTGCGGGCGGTTGGATGCCCAGGCCCAGGAAGGACAGCACCGCTTCGCCGATGACGGCCGCGGGCATGATCACCGTGGCCTGCACTATGAGGGAGGAGGCGGTGTTGGGCAGGATGTGCTGGAAGATGATCCGCCCGCCGGAGGCATCCATGGTCTTGGCGCCAATGACGAAGTCGCTTTCCTTGATCCGCAGGGTTTCGCCGCGGATGATCCGGATCATGGCGGGGATGTGTGCGATGCCGATGGCCACTGCGGCGTTGCCCAGGCTGGGGCCGGTGATGGCCACGAGGCCCACCGCGATGATCAGGAAGGGGAAGGCCAGGGTCACGTCGTTGAGCCGCGAAATGATGGCGTCCAGCCACCGCCAGTAGCCGGCGAGCAGCCCCAGCGGGGTTCCGATGACCACCGAGAGCAGGACCGCGAGCACCCCGACCTCGAGGGAGGAACGGATACCGAAGACCAGCCGGGAGAAGATGTCCCGGCCCAGGTCGTCGGTGCCCAGCAGGAAGCCCACCGTGCCGGGCTTCTGGAACGGGGTGGCGAAGTGGACCTGCGCCGGATCGTACGGCGCCAGGAGCGGTGCCAGCAGTGCGACCAGGACCACGAGGGCCAGCAGGATACCGCCGGCCAGGCCAAGGGGGTTCCGCCGGAGCGACTTCCAGATGCGTCCGCGGTCGGAGCCCAGGCTGGTTGCCCCCGCGGCTGCAGGGCGGATATCGGTGACGGCCATCAGTTGCTTCCTACTCGGATTCGCGGGTTGATCACGGAGTACAGGATGTCCACCGCAAGGTTAATCAGGATGTACCCAACGGTGATGACCAGCACCACGGCCTGGATCACGGGATAGTCGCGGGTGAAGACGGAGTCCAGGGTGAGCTTGCCGAAGCCGGGCAGGGCGAAGATGCGCTCCGTGACCACAGCTCCGGAGATCAGTCCGCCCAGCTGCAGGCCCACGATGGTGACCACCACGATCAGGGAGTTCCGGAGCCCGTAGCGGAACAGGATCCGGCCGCCGCCCAGGCCCTTGGCGCGGGCGGTTCGGACGTAGTCCGTGCTCATGGTTTCGATCATGGAGGCCCGCGTCTGGCGCAGGATGACGGCGGCGAGGCCGGTGCCCAGGATCACCGCCGGCAGCGTCAGGTAGTACAGGCCGCGCACGGGGTTCGTAGCGACGTCGACATAGCCTGACGCGGGGAACCAGCCAAGGTTGACGGCCAGGTAGAGGATGGCCAGCAGGCCAAGCCAGAAGCTGGGAACGGACAGGCCGATGAGGGCAAAGCCGTTGGAGAGCCATTCCGGCCAGCGGCCGCGGTACCGCTCGGCCACCACGCCGAGCAGGACGCCGACGACGACGGCCACCACGATTGCGTAGGCGGCAAGCCACAGCGTCACGGGCAAGGTGCCGGCGAGCAGGTCCGTGACGGGTGTTCCGGTGCGGGTGGACTTTCCCAGGTCTCCCTGCAGCAGCCGGCCGATGAAGGAGAAGTACTGGACGGGGAGGGGCTGGTCCAGGCCGAGCTGGGAGCGGATGGCGTCGAGCTGTTCAGGACTGGCCTCCTCCCCCGCCATGGCAATGGCCGGGTCACCGGGGAGTTGGCGGATGCCAATAAAGATGACCACGGAGGCGAGCACCAGGGTGATGGCTGAGTGCCAGAGACGGGTCGAGAGGTATCGGATCATGGTGGAGTCCTTATTTCTTCACGAAGGCCGCGTTGCTGAGGTGGACCACACCGTCCGCGAACGTTTCCACTCCGGCCACTTTGTTGGAGTAGGCCGTGAGGCTGTGGATCCGGTAGAGGTAGATGATCGGGTCGTCGGCCTGCACCTGCTGGACGGCTTTCCCGTAGAGGGCCGCGCGGGCTGCCTGGTCTGTGGTGGTGGAGGCGTCGGTGAGGAGCTTGTCCACGGCAGGGTTGCTGTAGCCGGAGTAGTTGTTGCCGCCGCCGGTGGCCAGGAAGTTGTACATGTTCCCGTGCGGGTCCACGCGTCCGGACCAGCCCAGCAGCAGGGCTTCGAAGCTGCCGTGGCTCTGGACGTCCAGGAGCGTGGAGTACTCAACGGGCGCGATGGTCAGGGCGAATCCGCCGTCCGCCGCGGACGCCTGGAGCGCCTGCGCATACCGCAGCGAGTCCGGCGAGTTGGTGACCTGGACCTTGATGGGGAAGGGCACCGGAACCCCGGCGTCCTTCAGCATCTGCTTGGCCTTCGCCGGATCGTAGGCCGGGCAGCCTTGGGCGGCGTCCGAAGAGAAGGGGCTGGAGGGTGCCACGGGGGAACAGGCAGGCTCGTACCAGTTGTTGAAGAGCGTGCTCACCAGGGCTTTGCGGTCGATCGACATGGACAGCGCCTGGCGGATGGTGGCGTTCTTGGCCAGTGGCGTGTTGAGGTCCCCCACCGGTTTGCCCACGCCGTTGGTGTTGCCCAGGTTGATGGTCAGGCCCTGGTAGCCCAGGGATCCCACCTGGAGCACGCCGACGCCGCGTTCCTTGGCGAGCGCGTCCACGTCCTGGGGTGCGATGGAGTCCGCCACCTGGACGTCGCCGGAGCGCAGGTTGGCGGTCCTGATATTGGAGTCGGTCATGATCCGGTACGTCACCGTGTCCAGGTGGACGTTTTTGGCGTCGTAGTAGAGCGGGTCCCGTTCCACCTGGATGGAGGTTTGCGGGATGCGCTGCTTGAACTTGAACGGTCCCACGCACACGGGGTGGTCTCCAAAGGTATCCCCTGCCGCAGCAACCGCCGTGGGCGAGAGGATCATGCCGGCCCGGTCCGCGAGCGCCGCGGTGAGGGGGGCGAACGGCTTCTTGTAGCTGATCTGGACGGTGGTGGGGTTCAGGGCCGTGATGCCGCTGATAGGGCCAAGTTCGCTCTTGCGGGCGGAACCTTTCATGGTCAGGTCCCGGTCCAGGGTGGCGCGGACGGCTTCGGCGTCGAACTTGGTGCCGTCGGCAAACACGGCGTCGTCCCGCACCTGGATGGTCACCGTCTGCCCGTTGTTGCTCACCTCGGGAAGCTTGGTGGCAAGCTGCGGAACGATCTTGCCCTCGGCGTTGATGTCGTACAGCTTCTGGCACATCGTCTGCATGACATACCGGGTGTAGAGGGACGACGACGTTGTGGGGTCCAGGCGGTCGGGTTCAGCCGAGAGGGCCATCACCAGGTCGCCGCCTTCCACCACTTTCTGGTTGCCGATGGGGGCGGAGGTCACGTCGTTATGCACTACCGCCTCGGGCAGGGGCTGGATGGGTGCGCAGGCGGTCATCGCCAGTGCCAAGGCGGCCACGCCGCCGCCCAAGGCAGCGCTTCTCGCCCTGAATGGAGTGCCGTCCGGAAGGGCCCGGGGGCGGAACGGGAGTCTCATACAAGTCCTATGATCGAGCACGGAATGTGAGATTGAATACAATCGCTGAACGAACATATCCTTGGTATACGTTTCGATTCAAGGGTGTATTGGAGAATTTACGGTGAGGAAACATTTTTTCGGCTCAGCTGAGCGACTGCATCTGGTGCTGATGCTGGCCCTGACGTTTTCCACCGGCGTGGTGGACGCGATGGGATACCTTGGCCTGGACCGCGTGTTCACCGGGAACATGACCGGCAACGTGGTGCTGCTGGGCATGGCCATGGCGGGCGGAACAAGCCTCCCCGTGCTGCGGCCGGCGTTGGCGCTGGCCTTCTTCATGCTTGGCGCGGCCCTGGCAGGGCGGCTTCTTCGGCGCAATGGCGAAGGCTGGTCGCCGCAGACCTCCGCGGCCCTGCTCGCGGTGTCGCTGGGCCTGTGGGCACTGACGGTCTTCGTGCTCCTGGCCCCCGTGCAGGCGGACCCCACGCTTGGCAGCATCGTCACCAGCGCACTCGCCCTACTCATGGGCACCCAGGCCGCGACGGCGAAACGCCTGAAGGTCGCGGAGATCACCACCGTGGTGGTCACCTCCACCATCACCGGCCTCGCGTCGGATTCGCGGCTGGCCGGCGGCAAGGGAACGTTCTGGCAGCGGCGCGCCCTGGCCATTGCCCTGATCATGCTGGGAGCCCTGGCCGGAGCGGCTGCGCTGCATGTGCACCTGGCGCTTGCACTGTCCATGGCTGCGGTGATCGCTACGGCAGTCACGGTGACAGGGCACGCCGCACATCGCCGCGCTGCCGCAGAGGCAAAGGCAGACTCGGAGAGTCCCTCGCTGGCCCGGGACTGAGGCGGCGCTGACCGGAGACTAAACCGGTCAGTGGGGCGGGACGGCGGGCACGTCTGTAACGGCCGCCGTCGGAGGGCTGCGCGATTCGCGCATCAAGCCTTGCGCTAATCGCGCATCAGTAGCTATGATCTACATCATGCTTCGGGCCCGCAGCCCGACCTCCCTCTCCCCCACACAACAATGAGGTTGCACATGTCTGTCCCCATCAAGGCCACCATGGAAAAGGTTCCTGGCGGCATGATGCTGATCCCCCTGCTCATCGGCGCCTTGCTCGGCACCTTCGCCCCGGATTCCGCAAAGTTCTTCGGGTCCTTCACCGGCGCCCTCTTCACCGGCGGCACCACGATCCTCGCGGTGTTCTACGTCTGCATGGGCGCCAGCATCGACATCAAGGCCACCCCGTACATTTTGAAAAAGGGCGGAGTCCTCTTCGGCAGCAAGGTCCTGTTCGCCATCATCATCGGCGTCATCGCAGGCCGGTTCATGGGTGAACTTCCCATCGACGGCGGTTTGCTGTCCGGCCTTTCCGTGCTGGCGATCCTGGCCGCCCTCAATGACACCAACGGCGGCATGTACATGGCACTCATGGGCCAGTACGGCAAGCCCAAGGACGTTGCTGCCTACTCCGTGATGACGCTGGAATCCGGCCCCTTCCTGACCATGGTGACCCTCGGCGTCGCCGGTTTGTCCGCCTTCCCGTGGCAGGCCTTGGTGGGTGCCATCATTCCCCTGCTCCTCGGCGCCATCCTGGGCGCCCTGGACCCGGCCATGCGCAAGTTCCTGTCCTCCGCGGCACCTGTCCTGATCCCGTTCTTCGCCCTGGCACTGGGCTTCGGCCTGAACCTGGGCCAGGTCCTGAACGCCGGGCTGCTCGGCGTGGCCCTGGGCCTGTTCGTCCTCATTGCCGGCGGCGCCGTGCTCTTCTTCGCGGACAAGCTCACCGGCGGCTCGGGCATCGCCGGCCTCGCAGCAGCCACCACCGCAGGCAACGCAGCCACCGTTCCCATGCTGGTGGCCGCCGCCAACCCGGCCTATGCCCCGGCAGCGGGCCCGGCAACCGTGCTGGTGGCCGCGTCCGTAGTGGTGACCGCCATCGGCTGCCCGCTCATGGTCGCTTGGTACGCTAAGCGCCTGAAAGCCAAGCAGCCCGTGGAAACCCCCGAGGTGGCCCCAGCAGTATGAGCACCCCCGCAGCCAAGCGCTGGGCAATCATCGCCGACGACCTGACGGGGGCGGCCGATGCCGCCGCAGCCTACGGACCCACCCACAGCAGCTCCGTCATCCTGGACCTGGACTCCATGTGGCCCGAAGCGGACATCCTGTCGGTCAACACCGAGAGCCGCTACCTTTCAGCGGAAGATGCAGCGGCTGCCGTCACCGCGGCTGTGGCACGCGCCCTGGAACAGGACCGGCAGGTTTTCAAGAAGATCGACTCGCTGCTTCGCGGCAACGTCGGTGCCGAGGTTGCCGCAGCGCTGGGCCGCGTCAGTGAAGGCCGCAGCAGGGGCCTGGCCCTTGTGGCCCCCGCCTTCCCGGCTACGGGAAGGACCACCGTACGCGGGTTGGTCCACGTCAACGGTGCGCACAACGCGCAGGGAAGCTTCGACGGCGACGTCGCGGCGGCGCTTGCCGCCGGCGGTCTTTCGACTGAACTCGTGGAGCGGGAAACGCACCCCACCCCGGAGGAACTGGCCGCGCGCCTGCGCAACGTGCAGGAACGCGGGCGTGACGCCGTCGTACTTGACGCTGTTTCCGACGACGACCTGAAACGCGTGGCTGCCGCGGCAGCCCTGCTGGACTTCCCCGCACTCCTGGTGGGCTCCGGCGGACTGGCCGGGCACGTTGCCCCTCGTGGAGAAGGGCAGGATGTTCTTCAGGAGCACGCGAGGTGCGTGACACGGACGCTGACCGTGATTGGCAGCTATTCCGGCCTCGCCCGGCAGCAGACGGACGCGCTGGTCGCCGCAGGTGCCCGGCACATCACGCTGGACCACCAGACGCTCGAGGATCCGGCAGTCGCGCGCGAAGTTGCGGCGGCGATGCTGCGGACGGACGTGGTGTTGACGCCGGATCCCATGGGCGCCGTGGATAAATCGCAGGCGCTGGTGGTGGCGGAGGCGCTGGCACGGGCCACTGCGGCCGGCGTCGAGCACTGCGAGGCGCTGGTCCTGACGGGCGGGGAAACCGCCACGGCCGTCCTAAAGGCCCTCGGCGCCGGCAGCTTCACCGTCATCGGGGAGATTGAGCCCGGAGTGGTCATGAGCCTGCTTCCGGAGCCCCTCCCCCTGCTGGTCACCAAGGCCGGTGCATTCGGGGACGCCGGCACGCTGGCCAGGACCAAACAGTTTTTCACTAGCACTACGACTGAAATGAGTAGCAAATAATGGGACGCCCGATTGTAGCCATCACCATGGGCGACGCGGCCGGCATTGGCCCGGAGATCATCGTCAAGGCCCTGGCGGACAGCGAACTCCGGTCCAAGGCGCGGATGCTGGTCATCGGCGATCTTCGCCGGATGCAGCTCGCCGCGGACATCGTGTCCAGCCCGCTGACCCTGCGCAAGGTCACCGAACCGTCGGAGGCACTGTTCCAGGAAGGCACCATCGATGTGCTGGACATCGACTGCATTCCGGAGGACCTGGCCTGGGGCGAGCTGTCCGCCGCCGCCGGACACGGCTCGTACCTCTTCATCGAGAAGGCCGTGCAGCTGGCAATGGACCGCCAGGTGGATGCCATCTGCACGGGACCGCTCAACAAGGCGGCCCTGCACGCGGCCGGACACAAGTTCCCGGGCCACACGGAACTCCTCGCCGAACTGACCGGCACCGAGGAAGTGTCCATGATGCTGACCGCGCCCAAGATGCGCGTCATCCACGTGACCACGCACATCGGCCTCATCGACGCCATCGCCAAGATCAACGGCGACCTGGTCTACCGGACCATCAAGCGCGGGTATGAGCTGCTGCGCACCTCCGGGATCGAGAACCCGCGGATCGCCGTGTGCGCCATTAACCCGCACGCGGGCGAGAACGGTCTGTTCGGCTACGGCGAAGAGGCGGAGAAGATCCAGCCGGGCATCGAGAAGGCCCAGGCGGACGGCATCAACGCGTTCGGCCCGCTCCCGGCGGACACCCTGTTCTTCCTGGCCGGCCGCGGCGACTTCGACCTGGTGGTGGCCCAGTACCACGACCAGGGCCACGGACCCGTCAAGGTCCTGGGCCTGGAGAACGGCGTCAACATCACCGTGGGCCTCCCCGTGGTGCGGACGTCAGTTGACCATGGCACGGCCTTCGACATCGCCGGCAAGAACATTGCCGACCACGAGTCGCTGCTCGAGGCGCTGCGGCAGGCAGTGGACCTGGCACCAGCGCGCGACGAGGCCTGAGCACTACCAGAAGCGAAACGGCCGGTCAGCGTAGAATTGCTGGCCGGCCGTTGCCGTCCCTGATTCGTTAGAGCCGGAACTAGCATGGGTAGCACTGCCACCGCCATACCCACGGGAAGGAGACCGGGAATGCTCAGCGCAAACGCGCGGCGCGAGGAGATCTACCACCTTGCCGTGACCACCGGCCTGGCCTCCGTGGAGGAACTTTCGGCCCGCTTCGAGGTGACCGCGTCCACCATCCGCAGGGACCTCGCGCTGCTGAATTCACAGGGCCGGCTGGCCCGTACGTACGGCGGGGCGATGGCGCTGGGCGCGCACCCGGAGGCGTCGCTGCGGCAGCGCACGGGTGAGGCGTTCGAGCAAAAGCATGCCATTGCCCGGTGGGCGGCGTCGGTGATCCAGCCCGGGGAAAACATCCTGCTCGACGCCGGCTCCACGGCGGGTGCCCTGGCGCACGAACTGCGCGGGTTTGATCGGCTGTCCGTGACGACGCCGGGTCTGAATACTTTGCAGGAGTTGGCCGATTCCGAGGGCATCGAGGTGGACTGCCTGGGCGGCCGGCTCCGGGGCGTCTCGCAGAGTTTCGTGGGCCCGCTGGCCGAGGCGGCTCTGGAGCGGATGAGCTTTGACCGGGTGTTCCTGGGCGCCGACGCCGTCACCGCCGAGGACGGCATCTGCGAAGCCGACCACGCCCAGACCCGGCTCAAGGAGCTCATGGCCCGGCGGGGGCGTTTGGTTTATGTTTTGGCCGACTCCTCCAAGCTCGGGCTGCGGCCGTTCCACGCCTGGGCGCGGCTGGCACTCCCCTGGACCCTGGTGACGGACGACGGCGCCGATCCCGAGCAGGTGCAGAATTTCCGGGACGCGGGGGTACAGGTTGAGGTGGCCTCCGTTTCCGGGTAAGTCCCGGTGGGTAGGCTATTTCTACAACGAACGAAACCCCTGAACGATATGGAGACGCGCATGCACGCCGTGCTGGAATACACCTACGCAGACGACTACCTCGAAAGCCGCGAACAGTACCGCGCAGACCACCTCCGGGCGGGGTGGGAGGCAGTCGAACGCGGCGAGCTCCTGCTGGGCGGCGCCGTTGGCGAAGTCCCCTTTAAAGGCTTGTTGATCTTCACCGGCGAAAACGCAGTGGAAGCCGCCAAAGCTTTTGCAGCCGCCGACCCCTACGTCCTCAACGGCGTGGTCACGGAGTGGACCGCCAACCCGTGGACAACGGTGCTCGGAAACGAAGCGGCCACACCAGTCCGCCCCTAAGCCGCGTAACCCTGCCTTACTGCACGGATGGCGCACATGCGCCTACGTCGAAGTTCCCAACGCGCCGGACTCCTCAAGCACCTGCTGCAGCCCGGCGACGGGAATGTCGGGAAACTCGGAGCGCGCCTGGCCAAACTCGAAAGCAGCCGTCCCCGATTCCTCCCAGATACCGGCCCCTGCCACCCTGGCCAGGAACGGTGAAAACGGCTTGGCCGCCACCGACAGCACCCGCAGGGCGGCCGCCGGAACGCGCTGAACCTTTCCATGGCCTGCCCGGGCAAGCACAGCCTCCGCAAGCTGGTTGCCGGTCAGCGTGTGCGAGCCCCACTCGATGACGCGGTTCCGAAGCGCCGGGTCGCGGAGGGCACGGACCACGACGGCGGCGGCGTCCCGGACCGAGGTATAGGTCACGGGGGCGGATCCCGAGCCGAACACCGGCACCTTGCCCTTCGATTCAAGCGGGGCCGTCATGGTCTCAAGCCGCTGTTCCAGGAGGGCCCCGATCCGGACAATCGTCCAGTGCACGCCGGACGAGCGCACCGCATCCTCGGCCGCAGCCTTGCAGCGCAGGAAGTCGATAGGCCCGTCGGCGGCAGCACCATGCATGGACATCATCACCACATGTTTCACTTCGGCCGCGGCCGCCGCGCGGACCAGCCGGATGGCGCCGTCGCGGTCCACCGTCCGCGGGTTCGAGTCCTTGACCCCGAATCCTGAAGCCGCGAACACCAGCCCATCGCAGCCAGCCACCGCTTGCTGGCAGTCCGCGTCTGAGCCGAGGTCCCCGCGGAGGAGCTCGACGCCGTCGCTCATCTTTCGGGGGAAGGGCTGGGACTTGCCCCGGGCCATGATGCGGACCTGCTGCCCGGCGGCAAGGAGCAGGGAAACCACGGCGCGGCCGAGGCGGCCGGTGCCGCCGACCACCAGGATCATGACCGGTCACCTCCAACTGCCCCATGGACTGCCTCGCTGATGGCAACGTTCACGTCGCCGGAATCCTGGTCCACGGGTTCAAGGTAAAACTGGGCTGCGGCGATTTTGTCGCCGCGGACGGTGAGGATGGAGACCCCGGCAGCACGCTGTACGGACCCGTCCGGCCGGGTGCCGCGGTTGCTCCATTCCATCCAGACTTTGCCATCCGGCCCTGTGGCCACGTCGTGGACGGTGAGGGTGAGATCCGGCAGACCGGCAAAGAGCGCCGTCCAGTTCTTCCGGACCTGCGCGGAGCCGGTAAAGCTGCGGGCGGGGTGGACGGGGGTGGTGTTCCTGTAGTCCTCCGCGAATTCAGACACCATGGCCTCAAGGTCATGGCGGTTGGCCGCGGCCAGCATACGCCGCACTGGGCCTTCGGGGACGCGCTCGATTCCTGAAGCGTCCATGATCTGCTCCTTAGTTTCCGTCGCGGGAGGCGGAGAGGCTGGATCGCTGAATTTGATACAGTTAGCTGTATCTAACTGATACAAGGAGCATAAGCCCGATGGGACCCGCAGTCAACGGTGCGCCGCCCCGCCCCCGCAGCTACGATGCCCGCCGCCGGCAGGAGGCGGCCGAGGAGTCCAGGAAGCGGGTGCTGGCCCAATCGCGCGAGCTGTTCCTGGCCCACGGGTACGGCCGGACCACTATCGCGGCCATCGCCCACGCCGCCGGCGTCTCCAAGGAATCCGTGTACAAGGGGTTCGGCGGAAAGCCGGGGCTTGTCCGGGCCATCTACGCACAGAGTCTGCTGGGAGCAGGCGGTCCCCCGGCTGAGGAACGGTCGGACCGCGCCCAGGCCACGGTCACCGATCCCCGCGAACTCATGGAGCAGTTCGGCCGGTTCATCGCCGAGGTCAGCCCGTTGGGCTCCCCCGTCTACCTGCTCATCAGGGACGCCGCGGCGAGCGGGGACCAGGATATGGCCGCACTCCTGCGCGATGTGGACGACGAGCGGTACCAGCGCATGCTGCACAACGCGCACCAGGTGCTCGGAAGGGGGTTCCTGCGCCCGGGCCTGACCGCGGAGGAGGTGGCCGACGTCTTCTTCATGAGCACCTCGGCTGAGCTCTACGAGACCCTTGTCCTCAAGCGCGGCTGGACCGCGGAGCGCTTCGGGGTGTTCATGGCCAGGACCCTGGGGGCCAACCTCCTGCCGGACGGGAACGCTGCGTCTGCCAAAGAACGAAACCCCTAAACGACATGGGCAGACACGCGTGCACGCAGCGTGGGCGAACGGCAGCCACTGCCCTGAGGCAGTCCGTCGATCGGGCTTGCGATCAGGCTGGCTTAACCTTCGCAAGCGTGAATATCCCGTAGCGCATCGTGCCGGTGCGGTAGGCCAGGATCATGCGGGGAATGCTCCAAAAGGAGTCACGGTTCCGGGCGCCAAGGGCGAGTCGACGGATCTTCGGATCGACGAGCAAGGCCTTCATCAGCCGGGCGGCACAGATTACCCAGGTGCGGGCAACGCGGCGGCTGACATCCTCGTAGTCCCTGACCGCAAAGCCCGCCGCCAATGCCATCGCCTCGTACTCCTCGCGCGTGCCCATCGAGGGCAGGCGCCCTTCCCGGCAGATCGGCGCAAGCAGGTGCCGGACCTTCCAGCCCCTGGCATCGGTCCCAGCGAGCCAGGCACAAACGACCAACCGGCCGCCGGGCGCCAGCACTCGGTGCGCTTCTGCGAAGAAGCCGGGCTTATCGACCATGTGCTCGCTTGACTCAATCGCCCATGCCGCACCGGCCGAGGCATCGGGCAGCCCGTTGAAGAGCCAGTCACGCACCTGGATGTCCACACCCGGCGCGGGATGGGCGGCGGCATAGGTGCCCTGCTCAGCGGACAGCGTGAAGCCGGTAACGCGGACCTTGCGGGTCATGGCGAGCCGCCGTGCGGTGGCACCGTAGCCGCAGCCGATATCCACGCTCTCCTGGCCCGGCTCCAGGTTCAGCCGGTCGGCGACGGCGTCGACCAGCGCCTCGACGGCCTCTTCGGCTGTCTCGCGGCCCGTCGCCCACAACCCGTGATGAACATGGTCCCCCCACACCTGGCGGTAAATGGGATCGAGCTCGTCGTAGTGGTCCGCGACCGCCGCGGCATCCTGGGACGTATCTGGGACGATCACGGCACGACACTACAACGGCGCTCCACAGCGAAGGAAGGGGAAGGACGACGGCGGCACTTACGTCCCGCCGTCGTCCTCCCCCACGTTGGCGGGTATCAGACCAGGGGCGTAATCGGAGATACGGAGAAGGGTACGGCCAGCAGGGACTGCACCCCGTCCACGAAGTCCTTAACATGGACTTCCTCGTTGTGGGCTTCCAGGTCCCCGCGGCGGGCCCATCCCTCAATGAGGAAGTACGTACCTGGCCTTTGATCGTCTGCGAAGACCGTATATTCCAGGCAGCCGGTGTCCTTTCGGCTCAGCGACTGCAGTCCGAGGAGTGCTTCCTGCAGCGTGGCTTCGTGCCCTGCTTTTGCGGTGAACACCGGCATTAACCAGACTTGCGTTTCGTCGTGGCTGACTGTTGTGTGTGGCATTTTTCGTCCTCGGGTGGTCCTGGGCTTGCGGGAGGGGCGGATTCGTCGCCGCCCCTCCCCTTACGTCATGCGTTGATCTGCGGAACGTCGACCCAGGATTCTTTTGCCGCCGACTCGACAATTGCATCGTCGATGAGGGCTACCTGATATCCGTCGGCAAAGTTCGGGCTTACGCTGCCGCCTTCCGCGATGGCCTTGAAGAAGTCGTAGGCCTCGATGATCTTGGTTTCGCCGTATCCAATGCCGAGCGCAGGGATGGGCCAGAGTGCATCTCCGTGGGGGTGTGCGGGCCCGGTGTAGACGGTGCGGAATCCGCGGCGGTCGGCCTGGTCGGACGCGAAGCAGACCTGCAGTTCGTCGCGCCGCTCATAGTTGAAGACGATGCTGCCCTCGGTTCCGTGGATTTCGAAGGTGATGTAGTTGTTCCTGCCGTGGGCGTTGCGGGTTGCTTCCACGGAACCCACGGCACCGTTGGCGAAGCGGATCATGGTCATGACTTCGTCGTCCACGTCGACCTGGCCACGGGGGCCTTCTCCGCCGCGTACCGTGCCGAGCGCGTCAGCACCTCCGGCTTGGAGCGGCCGCTCGGGGATCCAGGTGGACAGCAGGGCGTTGACGGCGCTGAACTCCCCGACAAGGTAGCGGGCCATGTCAATGACGTGCGTTGCGATGTCGCCGAGGGCGCCGGAGCCTGCGATGGATTTCTGGAAACGCCAGGAGAGCGGGGAGTTGGGGTCGGCGCTCCAGTCCTGCAGGTAGGTGCCCCGGAAGTTGAGGACCTGTCCGATGGCCCCTTCCTCGATGTATTTCTTTGCCAGTGCAACGGCCGGAGTCCGCCGGTAGTTGAAGGCGACCATGTGGACGAGGTTCTTGTCTTTGACTGCGTCGTACATCGCCTTGGATTCTTCGCCCGTACGCGCCAGGGGCTTTTCGCAGATGATGTGCTTGCCTGCTTCGGCGGCGGCAATGGCAATCTCGGCGTGGAGGTGGTTTGGCGTGGCGATGTCGACGACGTGGATGTCCGGATCATCGATGATGCTGCGCCAGTCTGAGGTGGAGTTTTCGAAGCCGAAGCGGCGGGCCGCTTCCGAGGCCAGGTCATCATCGGCTTCGGCAATGACTTTTCGGACCGGCATGGCTGGTGCGGGCCAGAAAAACATGGGCATGGCGGCGTAAGCCAGCGAGTGGGCCTTGCCCATGAAGCCGCCTCCGATGAGGCCGACGTTGAGGTTCTGCATGTGAATCGTGTTCCTTCCGGAAGGCGGGGCAGTTGCCGTCTGTGGCAGTCCCCGCGGTTGAAAAATTAGTGAGAGAGGAGCTTTTCGAGGTACTTCTTGCTGAGGGCCGCGGCTTCCCGGGGGTCACCGTCGTAGTTGTCGAGTTCGACCATGAGCCAGCTGTCATAGCCGCTCTCGCGGATGGCTGCGATGATGTCGGGGAAGTCGAGCCCGCCCTGTCCAAGCGGCAGGAAATTGAAAGGGTCCTTCTGGAAGTCCTTGAGGTGGACGTGCCGGATCCTGTCGGGGTACTTCCGGATCACTGCGGCCGGGTCCGCTCCGCCGGCTGCAAGGTGTGCGGTGTCCGGGCAGAAGCCGATCCGGGTGAGCGGCATGAGCCTGTCCAGTTCCTCCGGGCTTTCGACAATGGTGCTTAGGTGCGGGTGATAGCTTGCCGACAGGCCGAAGCTTTCCGCGATGTCCGTCACGCTGTCCAGAGCCTCGCCGAGGCGGTGGTAGTCCTCGTCAGTGGTTCCGGCGGCGCGGCGTGCCCCGCCTCCCACTACCAGCCGTTCTGCTCCAAAGTTGGCAGCCAGTTCGGCGGCACGGTGGATCCGGTGCAGTTCGTCGGGAAGGATGTCAGCGTAGATGAAGTTCGCGCCGGTATAGACACTGGTCAGCTCGACGTTGTTGCTGCTGAGGATCTCTCTAAGTTCTTCGGGCTTGTCGGCGTATTCGGCCAGGTTGCCGTCGAACATCTCCACGCCCTGATAGCCAACGGAGGCGATGTCCTGGACCGCTTGCTGCATGGACCCGTGGGTCATGTAGAAAAGGTCCTTCACGCTCGTCACACCTTGCGGGTGGCCGACGACGCCGCCCCAGGTGATGGAACAGTAACCGAGTTTCATTGCTTCTGCCTTTCAGCTGCGGGGGAAGAGGTGAGTGATCCGGTGAGGTTGTCCGTTTGCGGAACCTCGACCCAGGTCTGGTGCGCGGCCGAGGTTACGACTGCATCCGTAAGGAGGGCTGCCCGTAGGCCGTCCCGGAAGGTGGGCATGCCGTCCGGTTCCTGGCCGTGGACGGCCGCATACACGTCCGCGACGAACGCGTTGAAGCTGTCCTGGTAACCCTGGGGGTGGCCCGGGGGAAGTTTGGCGTAGCGCCGGCCGCCCGGCGTCGTGAGTGTTTGCGGGCCGACCGGGATCTCGGAACTTGAGTCGCTGCGGCCGACGTGCAGGGTGTCGGGCCGTTCCTGGTTGAAGCTGAATGACGCTTCGGTTCCGTCGAAGGAGAACCAGAGTCGGTTCTTCCTGCCGGGACTGACTTGGCTGACCACCACGGAGCCGGTGGCACCCTTGTCCGTCTCGAACAGGAGCGTGGCGCCGTCCTCGGTAGCGACGGAGGACAACCGGCCGCCGGTTTCGCGTTCGTCGTATGCCCTGCTGGTCTGGGCCACAAGCCTGGTGATTCTGTGTCCGGTGGTGAACTCCATCAGGTCACACCAGTGGACGCCGATGTCGCCGAACGCCCTGGACGCTCCGCCGATCGTTGAATCGACCCGCCAGTTCGTGGCTTCCGCGCCGGCCAGCCAGTCCTGCAGGTAGGAGCCGTGCAGGAGCCAAAGCCGGCCGGCGTCGCCGCGCTGGATGCGGTCGCGGGCCTCGCGGACGGCCGGATAGAACCGGTAGACGAAGGGCACGCCGGTGACGACCCCGGCCTGCGCCGCCAGGGTTGTCAGTTCCAACGCGTCCCCAACGTTCGTGGCCAGTGGCTTTTCGCAGATGACTGCTTTTCCTGCCGCAATGGCCTTGCGGGCAAGGTCGGCGTGGGTGGCGTTCGGGGTGCAGATATGGATGACATCTACATCTGCCCGTGCGATCAGTGCTTCGGGCGATTCGGCTGCGGTTCGGGCGCCGAGAGCGGGTGCTGCGGCTTCGGCGGAAGCCTGGCTGCTCCCGGCGACTGCGACAACCTCACCGCCTGCTGCGCGGACCGCATGGGCGTGGACAGAGCCCATGAATCCTGTTCCGATGATTCCGGCCCGTAGCTGGGAAGTCACGGGTGCTACTTCTTCCGGGCGAGGGCGACGGCCAGGATGATGATCGCGCCGCGGACCACCTGCTGCTGGCTGCTGTCGAGTCCGGCGAGGATCAGCCCGTTGTTGATCAGGCCGATCAGAAGGGCACCGAAGAGTGTGCCGATGATGGAGCCGAACCCGCCGAAGAGGCTGGTTCCACCCAGGATGACGGCGGCGATGGCGGAGAGTTCGTCTCCGGCTCCCCACTGGAACCGTCCGGACTGCAGCCGGCCCGCGTAGAGCATGCCGGCGACGCTTGCCACCATGCCCGAGATGAGGAGCACCTGGAACTTAATGCGCTTGGTATTGATGCCGGTGAACTCCGCGGCGTTGCGGTTGCCTCCTGTGGCCAGGACCTGGCGGCCGAACCTGGTGCGGTTCAGCACGACGGCGCCGATGGCCACGAAGATGGCGCTCCAAACCACCAGGCCCGGAACAGGACCGAAGTTGCCGGATCCAAACACGATGTTGAACGTGTCGTTGAGGATGGGCTGGGGCGCCGACGCCGTGATCCACTGGGCAACGCCGACGGCTATGCCCAGCATGCCCAGTGTCACCAGGAAGGACGGGATGCCCAGGAGGCTGACCAGGGCGCCGTTGATCGATCCGACGACGAGACCGACAGCGAGGCCGGCGAGGATGCCGGGCACCAGGCCCCACTGGGAGAGCGCCATCGCAGTGCACACACTGGACAGGCCCGCCACGGATCCGACGCTCAGGTCGATTTCTGCGCACGCGATCACGTACGTCATACCGACGGCGATGACGGTGATGGTGGCGGTCTGCCGGAAGATGTTCAGCAGGTTGTTCGGCGACAGGAAGCCCTGGTCGCGGAGCAGAACGGCGAAGAAGAGGAAGACAACGACGAAGCCGATGTAGATGACGTAGCGCCGCCAGTCCAGTTCCTTGAGGATAGTGCCGAAATTACGGGGTGCCGCGGTATCCCGCGGCGCGATGGTGTTTGCCTTGCTCACTTTTCAGACTCCCTGCACTGCAAGTTGGAGATACTCCTCGTCAGCAATCTCGCTGCGGGGGATATCGCGGATGATGGAGCCGTCCTTAAGGACGAGGACGCGGTCGCTGACCGCGAGTAGTTCGGGGTACTCGGAGGAGATGACAATGACGGCCTTGCCCGCACTTGCCAGCTCACGGATCATGTCGAGGATTTCGCTTTTGGTGCCGATGTCGACGCCGGCCGTGGGCTCGTCAAGGATCAGGATGTCCGGATCGGTGCCCAGCCACTTGGCGATGACCACTTTCTGCTGGTTGCCGCCCGAGAGAAGCCGCACCGGGCGGTGGGGATGGGCTACCTTCACAGCGAACCTCTTGATCAGTGACGAGGACAATTCCTTCCCCTTCGCGCCGTCCAGGAGGGGTCCCCGCTGGATCTGGCCGAGGAGGGGAAGCAGCAGGTTGTCCTGGACGGAGTGCTCCAACACCAGGCCCTGGGCCCTGCGGTCTTCCGGGATAAGGGCAACTCCAGCGTTGATGGCCTGCTGCGGAGACCCAAGGTTGACCTTTTTGCCCCGCAGGAGGACTTCACCGCTGTCCAGCTTGTCAATGCCAAAGAGAGCACGGGCGAGCTCGGTTCGTCCGCTGCCCATCAGCCCTGCCAGGCCGAGGATTTCGCCAGGCCGGAGCGCGAACGAAACGTCCCGCACCCGCTGCCCCGCGTTAAGCCCCCGGACTTCCAGCAGCGGCGCCCCGTCGTGGGCCACATGGTCACGCGCACGATAGGAAAGCTGGCCCTCGATCTTCTTGCCGACGATGCCTTCCACGATCTGTTCGGGGGTGACGTCCGTCAGCGGCGCGGTAAGGAGGTGGCGGCCGTCGCGGAGGATGGTGATCCGATCCGCGAGCCTGTACACCTCGTCCATGCGGTGGGAAATGTAGATGATTGAGATGCCACGCTCTTTGAGGCGGTCGATCAGTTCGAAGAGCGCTTCGGACTCATGCCGGGCAAGGCTGGCGGTGGGCTCATCCATAATGAGCACCTGGGCATTCTGGGCGAGTGCCTTGGCGATCTCCGTCAGTTGCCAGTATGCGGTGCCTAAGCGTGCGACCCCGGCGCGCGGGTCGACGTCGACTTCCATCTCACTGAAAACTTCCTTGGCACGGCGCACCGCAGCACGATCGTCGATGAGCCCGCCCTTGCCGAGCGGTTCGGCGGCGAGGAAAATGTTCTGCGCAACGGTCAGGCTCGGTACCAGGCTGAACTCCTGGAAGACCATTCCGATCCCGGCGGCCTTCGCGTCCTGGATCGAGTTGATGGCGGTCGGCTTGCCTCCAATAAGGATTGTGCCGGCGTCTGCCTGGTACACGCCCTGGAGGATCTTCATGAGCGTGGACTTCCCGGCGCCGTTGCCGCCCGCCAGCGCGTGGACCTCACCCTTGCGGACATCGAAACTGACGTCTTTCAATACGGGAACGCCGTTGAAGCTCTTTGATATTGAGCGCATCTCGACGACATTGTCTGCGGTATTCATCGTTGCCCTTTCGGCGCGGTGCGGGGGCGGACCCCCGCACCGCCGGTTCTTGCCTACTTCTTGTAGGAGTCCTGGATGTCCTTCGGGGCGTCCTCGTGGTAGACCTGCTTCCACGCATCCAGGACGTTGGAGTGGTCAACCGGAAGGGCGCTCAGCGCCACATAAGCGGGTGCTTTCTTGCCGATGAGCGCCCCGGCGGCCAGCCGCGCTTCCGTGACACCCTGGTCGAACGGAACCTGCGCTCCAAGGCCGACGACGAGTTCGTCCTTGGCAAGGGCAATGGCCACGTTCTTGCCAAGGTCTTCCGTGGCAATCTTCAGGTCAGGCCGGCCGGCGGCCCGGGCGGCAGCCATGACACCTTCTGCAGGAACGTCCCAGACCGCCCAGATTCCGGACAGGTCGGCGTACTTGCTGAGCATGGCGTTCGCAGCTGCCTGGGCATCTCCAGCGAAGTCAGGGCCGGCGATTCCCTTTTCCTCGACGATCTTGATGTCCGGGTATTCCTTCGTAATCGTTTCTTTGAATCCCTGGTAGCGCTGCTTGGTAACGAAGAAGTCGGCCTGGTGGAAGACAAGCCCGATCTTCCCCTTGCCACCGAGCGCCTTAGCCATTTGGTGGGCGGAGACGACGCCGTTGCCGTAGTTGTCGGCAGAAACAACAGAGACATAGTCCTGGCCGGCGGTCAGTCCCTGGGGGACGTTGTCCATGAAGACGAGCTTGGTGCCGGCAGCCGCGGCTTTCTTGTAGGCGGAGGCCGTAGCCACGGGATCCGTGGGGATCGAGACGATGACGTTCGGGTTCTGCGACATGACCGTCTCGATGTCCGAGACCTGCTTGTCCGGCTTGAAGTTCGCGTCGGTGGTGGCGATGACTTTGATGCCGAGCTTTTCAAACTCGGACTTTAGGCCGTTGATCTGGGCGTTGGCCCAGTCGTTGCCGCCGTAGTGCATCACAATGGCTGCCTTGGCGTTGAGCGCCTTGACCTTTTGGATCTCGTCCGGAGTGAGGTCTGCTGCGGACGCCGGCGAGGGCGTCTCGCCGTTGGGCCCCTTGCTCAGGACCTGTCCCTTGATCTGGTCAAGGGCCTGCTGGGCCTTGCTGGACACACCGGCGTCGGGAGCGTTGGACGTGGCCGTGGTCGAACTGCTGCAGGACGCGACCGAAAGGGACAGGACTGCGGCAAGGGCCACGAGGGGAAGCCTGCGGATCATCATTGTTCTCCAGTGCTTGGGGTGGGTGGGGGTGGATGCCTGGGATGGTTCAGGCGAGGGCTATAGCCAGGGCCGGCGGAACCGGGGACAGGACGAGCCCGCCGGAGGCCGAGGCTGTGCGGACGGCAGTGGCCTTGTCTGAAGCTGCCAGCAGCGCCTCTGCGTGTATTTTGTCGACGAAGAAGCCCAGGGAACACGGTCCGTGGTGGGCTTGAACCCACTTCACCGCTTCGTTGGCCGCCTTCGTCATGTCTTCGCCCGCTTCCCGGACCGGGCCGGGGATGGTGGACGCGGACGCGGGTTTGCCCGAATTATCGACGGAGACCACCAGGCTTGCCCAAAGGCGATCCTCATCGAAGACTCCGACGACTGCCGAAGATCCGGCAGAGACAAAGGTGCGGACAGCAGCTGCCAGATCGCCGGGCGCCGCATCCTCCAGGAGCACTTCGAGATTTGCCCACTGGGTTTGGTCGACATCCCGAAGTCCGGCGTTCGGATCGAGCGCGAGTGCGTGGACGATCTGGTCGGGCATCGCGCTCCCTTTCTTCATTGAAATGTGTTCTGCGTAAACGTTCACGAAGCCTTCGTAAACGTTTACGGACATCATCGTAAACGTTTACGGCGATAGGTGTCAACGGTCACATGGACAGTTACTTCAACGGATACGGGGGTACGGACCGACGTAAGATCGAAAGGCACGGAATCCGGATGGTTCCACCAAGGTGCAAGACAGGAGCGGGCATGGCAGGCACAACTGTTCCCCGTGAGGCGAACGGGAGAATGCCGGAAGCCTCACGGCGCCGGAAGCCCACCATCAACGACGTGGCGAGCATGGCCGGCGTCTCCTTCGGCACGGTCTCGCGGGTCCTCAACGACGCACCGGACGTGAGTGCGGCAACGCGGCAACGGGTCCTGCAGGTGATCAAGGACATCGGGTACCGCAGGAACCGGGCAGCCACGGCGCTCGTCACCAGCCGGTCCACCTCCATCGGCATACTTTCCGACGGCTCCCCGCGGTTCGGCCCGGTGGGGACGCTCATGGCCCTCGAGAACATTGCACGCAGGAAGGGTTACGCCACAACCGTCATCAGCGTTGAGCGGCCCTACGGAGAGTCGGTCCAGGCCGCCCTGGACACCCTGGACGACACCGGCGTGGGGGGAATCATCGTCATCGCCCCCGTGGTGGAGATGGCCGCAGCCGTATGGAATGCCTCGTGCCGTGTACCGGTGGAGATGATCGCGGCAGGAGCATCATCGACTCCCAACGTCTTCTCATACTCAGAGAACCAGGAGTTGGGCGCACGGCTGGCCACCCAGCACCTGATAGACCTGGGCCACACCGACATCGCGCACTTCGCCGGCTCCATGGACTGGTTCGACGGCCGGGTCCGCAAACGCGGGTGGGAAGCCGCGCTGCGCGACGCCGGGCTTACACCAGGGCTGTGCCTCGAAGGCGATTGGAGCCCCCGGTGGGCTTACGAGACCGCGCTCCAACTCGTGCGGGAACAGAAGGTGCCCCAGGCGATCTTCGCCGCCAGCGACCACACGGCTCTCGGGCTGATACGGGCCTTCGCGGAAAATGGGATCAAGGTCCCGGACGACGTGAGCGTGGTGGGTTTCGACGACATCGAAGGTTCAGACTATTTCCTGCCTCCCCTGACCACTGTTCGCCAGGACTTCACGGCGTTAGCGCTCATGAGCATGGAAGTGCTCCTTGGTGCCATGGAAGGGCGGGAGGTGGACCGCACCCCGATCGCGCCCACCCTTGTTGTCCGCGACAGCGCCCGCCAGGCCACCTCCCCCAAGTAGGAGGGGGACGACGGCGGCACCCGCCTCCCGCCGTCGTCCTCCACACGCACTGGTACCAGCAGCGCTAAGACCTGCGGACGCCGCTTGTCCAACAAACGCATCAGACGCTGAAGTAGGCTGGAATCCCAGAAGAAACCAACCAAAAGCGAGGCTAAACGTGCACCAGGACGCCGTCCGGTTCCTGTCCCAGCCGGTGGCCGCCCAGCCCGGCGCGCCGCTGCGCGTGGCGGTGTACTCGCGCATCGCCGAAGCCATCCGCAACGGCCTCCTCACGCCCGGCTCCATGATCCCCACCGAAACCGAACTCGGCACGGACATGAAGGTCAGCCGCACCGTGGTCCGCGAAGCCCTCATGCTGCTCGAGGAGGACGGCCTGATCAGGGCCAGGCGCGGCGTCGGACGCTTCGTCTCGGACACTCTCCCCCGGATCGGCATCGAACGCATCCAGCCGTTCGAGGACGTCCTCGCCAGCCCCGGCCAGAAGGTGGAGGTCAAGGGCATCCAGGTGGTCCGGCAGGCGGCCTCCGAATTTGTCGCCCCGGGCATCGGCGTCGAGCCGGGCACCGACTGCTGGCTCTGGGAATCCGTCCTGATCCGTGACGGCGAGGCCATCGCCCACCTGCAGGAAAACGTCACCGCCCAGCCGGTCAGCGTCGGCAAGGGTGCCGCCGCGCCCCTTGAGATAGAGGACGACGGCGGCGCCACCCTGCTTGCCGCGCTCACCAAGCAGCTGGGCAGGCTGGCCGGGCCGGGCGAGTGCCAGATCAGCCTCAGCCAGGTGGGCCCCAGCGGGGCGAAGCTGCTGGATCTGCGCCCGTCGGACCCGGTGCTGGTCCTGACGCAGTACGTCCGGAACGCCAACCGGCCCTTCTACCTGGCCAAGTGCCTGGTTTCGGCCCGGGCCGGGCACCTCTCGGTGATGCAGCAGTTCCAGTCCTAGGTGGTCACCCGGCGGCTTGACTGCTGTCGTACCCCAATGCACGGCTGGCCTCCAGTCCCGCCCGGGCCACCACCGGCCCCAGCCGTTCAACGTCGGCAGGCCCGATCCGCTGGGTAGGGAACCCCAGGCCCACGGCACATGCAAGCCGCCCAGTATGGTCGAAAACGGGCGCGCTGATGGAGCCCACGTCCTGGTTGCGTTCCCCGAAGGCCGCAAAGAAACCCTGCTCGCGTGCAACGGCCGCCTGCTGCCTGAGCGTCTCCATTGACACCGGCGTATCGGCCGTAAAGCCCTCGAGCCCCTGCTGGTCCAAGGCGTCCCAGGCTCCGGGGTCGAATGCCAGGAACACCTTGCCCGGGGCGCCTGCGTGCAACGGCATGACCATGCCCACCATGAACGGCCGCATCACAACGTGCCGCGTCTCGGCCACGGCAACGATGGTCCGGAAGGCCCCGTCCCGGACGTACAGGCAGGCAGTTTCGCCGGTTTCGTCGCGCAGCTGCTGCAGGACCGGCTTCACCAGCCGGACCACGTCCAGCCCGAACGTCCCGGGGGTAGCCCAGCGGACCAGGCCGATGCCGATCCGGTACCGGTCGCCGTCGCGGTCCAGGAATCCCTCGCGGAGCATGTTCTGGACCAACCGCTGGCACGTGCTGGACGGCAGCCCGGTTTTGCGGATGATCTGCTGCAGCGTCGGCTCGGGCTCCTCCACGGAAAAGCAGTCCAGAATCTCCGCCACCTTGTGCAGGACCAACAGGGGCGAGGCCCCAGCTCCCGGTTCCTTCGCCACTGTCCGAACACCCTTTCAATCTGTTTCCGCCAGCCTCCAGCTTAGTGAGCAGGGAGCCGTCCCAGCATGTGATCCATTTGACATCCCATCAAAGTGACCCACATCATGGGATTAGAACCCACTTTATGGGTTTACTCGCAAATCCCCAACACAACGACGTGGAGAATCCATGAGCACCCCCGCAATCACCTGTGAAACAGCCCCCGAGCCCAAGCGCCCCGGGATGAGCCGGGTTGGACTGATCGTCCCCAGCTCCAACACCACCATGGAGACCGAACTGCCGGAACTGTTCCGGCGCCAGGCCGAGGCCACCGGCCACAAGTACACCTTCCACTCCGCCCGCGCCGGCATGAAGAAGGTCACCAGGGAAGAACTGCTGGCCATGGTGGGCAAGGCAGCGCAGTGCGCCGAAGCGGTCTCCGACGCCGACGTGGACGTCATCGCCTACGCCTGCCTGGTGGCCGTCATGGCCCAGGGCCCCGAAGCCCACGAGGGCTCCGAAAAGGTCATCGCCGACGCCGCCGCCGGCAACGGACACCCGGCCCCGGTCACCAGCAGCGCCGGCGCCCTGGTCCGGACCCTGCACGAAATCGGTGCCCAGAAGGTCGCCATGATCACCCCCTACATGAAGCCGCTGACCAAGATGGTGGTGGACTACATCGAGGGCTCGGGCATCACGGTGCTGGACGCCATCAGCCTCGAAGTTGCGGACAACCTCGAGGTTGGCTGCCTTGACCCGCAGAACCTGCCCGCACTGGCCCGCAGCCTGCAGCGCGAAGGCGCAGACGCCGTCGTCCTTTCCGCCTGTGTCCAGATGCCTTCGCTCGCCGCGGTCCAGGCAGTGGAGGACGAGCTGGGGCTCCCCGTCATCACGGCGGCCACGGCCACCACGTACGAGATCCTCAAGGCGCTGGGCCACCAGCCCGCCATCACCGGAGCGGGCAGCCTGCTGTCCGGCGCCGGCGTCCCCGCCCCGGCGAACGCATAGGCGGCGGGCACCATGTCGCTCTCACTCATAGCGTTCCTGGTGCTGGTGGCGGCCTTCGCCGTCGGTTCCTTCACCAAGATCAACGCCGGGCTGCTGGCCACGGTCGCCGCGTTCGGCGTGGGCACCCTCCTGGCCGGGATGTCCATCAAGGATGTCATCGGACAGTTCCCCGCCGGACTGTTCTTCATCCTGGTGGGCGCCACCCTGCTCTTCGCTATCGTGCGGATCAACGGCACCATCGACCTGCTCGCGTATTGGGCGGAACGGCTCGCCGGCGACCGGAAAATCCTGGTCCCTATCCTGATGTTCCTGCTGACCGCAGCCCTGGCTTCCGCCGGCGCCTTCACGCCGGCCGCCATCGCCATCGTCGCCCCGGTGGGCCTGGCACTGGGCGCGCGGTTCGGCATCAGCACCCTGGCTATGGGCCTGGTCATCGTCCAGGGCGCGAACGCCGGCGCGTTCTCTCCCGTTAACCCCTTCGGCGTCCTGGGCAACAAAATGCTGGACGGTGCCGGCGCTTCTGGCGATTCCTTCAAGCTCTATGCGTACTGCTTTATCTTCAACGCCATCCTGGCCGTGATCGCCTACGCCCTGGTGCAGGCCATCATGAAGCGCCGGGCAGCCAGGGCGGAGGCGCGTCAGGCGGACGGCGGCAATGCCATGAAGAACGACGACGGCGCTGACGCCCCCTCAGGTGGCAGTGTTTCGGGTCCCGGCGGCGCCGGAACGGCCGTCCTCACCGCACCGGCACAGACCATTGCGGCCACCGGAACCAAAACCGGCCCGGTGAAGGTGGCCGCAACCCCCATGCGTATCCTCACGCTGGCGGGCATCGCTTCCCTGCTGGTGCTCACCACCGTCCTGGGACTTGATGTGGGAGTGGCCTCGCTGGTGATCGCCGCGGTCCTGATCGTCCTGGACTCCAACGTGCAGAAGCCGGCGGTGGAAAGCATGCCGTGGTCGGCCATCATCCTGGTCACCGGCATCGTCACCTACGTGGGCATGCTGGAGAAGATGGGTGCGCTGAAGGAGCTCCAGGAAGGCATCGCAGGCCTGGGCAACAGCTCCCTCGCTGCGCTGATCGCCAGCTACGTGGTGGCCATCGTGTCAGCGTTCGCCTCCACCACCGGAACCCTCGGTGTCATCAGCCCCGTGGTCGTGCCCATCGCCATGGACCCGCTGCTCACCCCCGTGGGAGTGGTGACGGCCATCGCCATCAGCTCCTCCGTGGTTGACGTCAGCCCCATGTCCACCAGCGGGGCCCTGCTGATGGCGAGCGCCCAGCCCAAGGACGAGCGGATGTTCTTCCGTGCCCTGCTGCTATGGGCCATCGCGATGATCGGTGTGGTGCCGCTCCTCGTCTGGTTCGTCTTCGTCCAGCTCGGCCTCGGCTAAGAGCCCCGGGCGGACAAGGGAAAGGGACGTCCTCGCCGGGCGTCCCTTTCCTTTGTCTTTCCCCTTGCACGGGCAGGGCGGGCCGGCCGGCCCTAGTCCTTGGGCCGGAAGTCGCCCGGCCAGTCCTTCAGCCGGATCCGGCCGAGGTCCTGGATTTCGCCGAGGGTACCCCACTCATCCAGGCCCAGCCGGGCCAGTGGCTCCAGCAGATCGATGCGCGGGTGGCTGCCGTCCAGCACTTCTTCGCTCACGGCGGCATGGGTGACTTCGCCGAAAACCAGGGTCGAGTCCCCTATCGGCAGCACGGAGTGGAGACGGCATTCAAGCACCGCCGGTGATTCCTTGACCCGGGGCGCGGCCACGGTGAGGCTCGGCTCCCGGGTCAGGCCGGCGGCGTCGAACTCGCTGGTCTCCGGCGGGAAGTTGGTGCCGGTGGCGTTGACCTCTTCCAGGAGTGCGGCCGGGGCCAGGTTGACCACGAATTCGCCGGACGCGGTGATGTTGCGGAGCGAATCCTTCTCCCCCACCGACGTGAACTGCACGATGGGCGGATTGGTTGACGCTACGGTGAAGAAGGAGTGCGGGGCCACGTTGTCGATGCCTTCCGGGGAGACACTCGAAACCCACGCGATGGGCCGGGGCACCACCACAGCGGTGAGCAGCCGGTAGAAATCACGGGCGGACGTCGCTGAGGGACTGAAATCAGTTCGCATGCTGCCAGACTAACCGGCGCCGCAGACAGGAAGGACACGCACATGAGTTTCCAGCCGTACCGTTCACCCTCAACCGGGCGCCAGGTGCACGCCGTCCTCTTCGACACCTTCGGGACCGTGGTGGACTGGCGCACGGGTGTGGCAAGGGAGGTGGCAGCTTTCGCGGCAGCACACGCGCATACGCTCGACGCCGAGGCCTTCGCCGACCACTGGCGGGCCCTCTACCAGCCAGCCATGGAAGCCATCCGCTCCGGAAAGCGCAGCTTCACCAAGCTGGACACCCTCCACCGCGAAAACCTTGACGAGGCACTCCGCCGGCACGGCATCGAACCGGCACCGGTGCCCAGGGAAAACCTGGAGGAGCTGAACAAATCCTGGCACCGGCTGCCGGCGTGGCCGGACAGCGTGGAGGGCCTCGCTGCAATCCGCCGCCACTACATCGTGGGCCCGCTATCCAATGGCAACACCTCACTGTTGCTGGACATGGCCAGGAACGCCGGCCTGCCGTGGGATGTGATCATCGGTTCGGACATGACGGGCACCTACAAGCCGTTGCCCCAGGCCTACCTCCGGACAACGGAGTTCCTGGACCTTGAGCCGGGTGAGGTAATGCTGGCGGCGGCCCATAACAATGACCTGCGGGCGGCGCGCGCCGCCGGGCTGGCCACGGCGTTCATCGCCCGCCCCACCGAACACGGCCCCGGCCAGACGGCGGACCTGGCCCCTCAAGGTGACTGGGACCTCGTAGCGTCGAGCATTACGGAACTGGCGGAGCTGCTCGGGGCCTGAACGCGCCTTGGCAAGGGGCCCCGGATCAGGCCTACTTCGGCGCGGTAATTCCGAGGCGGGCCATCCGGCGGTAAATGGTGGCCCTGCTCAGTCCCAGTTCGTTGGCGGCCGCGGCCACCGTGATGCCGGGCCGGGAAAGGCACCGGATGATCTCGTCCCTCTCGACGGCCTCGATCCGGGTGAGGTGTGGCCCGGCACGTCCCACGAGCCGGGAGGGCAGATGCCGCACATCGATGATTTCCGTCCGCATGGCCGCGTCATTGACCATGGTGAAAAGTTCGTCCACGTTGCCTGGCCACCCGTAGCCGGTCAGGGCGTGTTCGGCAGCGGCCGTGAAATCCACTTCACGCATACGCGTTTGCCGGGCGGCGTACCTGGCCAGGGGCATTACATCGGCAGGTCGCTCGCGCAGGGCAGGCACCGGCACCACGGTTTCCACCGAGGCGGCCAGCGGCTGCGGGACGGCGCCCAGGTCCTCCGCGGTCATGGCCCAGGTGATGGAGGCTGGGCTTCCGGCCGGTGCAGGCAGTGTTTGAACCGCGGCGGCAGCCCGGGTGCTCAACTCCTGCGCTGCCCAGGCGGGCAGGAGGTCAACGTTTTCGACGATCACGGCGGTATCGGGCTTGGCCAGCTCGGGCGTCCAGAGCGACAACCACGCCTCCACGTCCTCAGGCTCCGGAGCTGCTGCACACAGGATGCGGCTCCCGGGGCGCGCCTGTCGGATAGCCTGCCCCAGCAAGGTGGCGCGCCCGGAGCCTGGTTCTCCGACGGCGGCCACGACTCTGTTTGTCGCAAGGGCCAAGGCCGCACGGTCCAGTGCCTCCGTCCAGTCCGGGGACATGGCGCGCAGCGTTCCCGCACCCGGCTCAACCCGGCCCCGCTGGACCCGGAAGACGCCGCCCTTGGGTCCCGCTTTCGGCCTGTGGCCACCCGACTTTGCGAGCATGAGGGCAGCGGTATTGCTCGCTGCCGACTGGGCCAGAGCCAAGAGCAACTCGGGAGACGACTTGGACCAGGTGGTGATGTTCACGCTGCCCTCGAGGCGTCCACTGAGGGGATCGATCACCGGCACGGCAGCGCAGGTGTACGTCCGGAGGCTTGCGCTGAAGTGTTCCTCGGCACGAACCAGGCTCGGCGTCCGGTCCGCAAGCGCCATACCCAGCCCGCTGGTTCCCGCTTCCCGCTCGGAAAACGCGAAACCGGGAGCCAGATGGACCTTGTCGAGCGCCCGCAGCAGTGAGGTGTCGCCGCTGAACCGGTTGAGGACCAGCCCGTTGGCGTCGGTGAGCATCAGGCTCAGTGGCTCGTTGGCCAGCGTTTGATGCAGGCTGGTGAGCACCTCCTGGCCGCACTGGTAGAACAGCGAGTCACCGGCCACGGACCCGGCCCAGACGGGATCGATGGCCTCGGCCGAGACGCCGTATTCTTCACTGCGCTGCCATGAGGCGAGAAGGCGTCTTGAGACAGTAGTCATCATGCCTTCCGGCCCGCCGGCCTGTGGCCGCGGGACGGGAACGTTCTGGTCCGGCACCATCGCCGCCCTCCTTGTCCTGGTCATTCGAGATTACGGCGTGGTGCTTCGAAAGGCGATGCCACCCTGTCTCAAAATGAGACACCGGCCACAGGTTGACAGGTGCCTTTTGGCCATAGCGTCGTCTCTGTCGCGACTATGGCAGTCGCGGGGAGGAGAACGATATGTACAGCAAAGACGGCGAGAACTACTTCATCGTCGACGCGCACGTCGCGTTGTGGGACGCCCGCCCGGAGAACCAGCGGAATATCCAGGGTAAGCAGTTCATTGATTGCTTCTACGACTACCACCGCAACCTCGGTCCCGAGGAGGAACACTGGTCCTACGAGGAATTCCTTTACCAGGGCGGCGAACGCCTCATGAAGGACCTGTTCCAGGACGGCTACGTGGACCACGCGATCTTCCAGCCGGCCTACCTTGGCGCGTTCTACAAGAACGGCTTCGCGCAGGTGGAGGAAGCCTATGGACTCGCCGCCGCGCACCCGGACAAGCTCACGTACAACCACTGCTATGACCCCCGTGAGGGTGAGGCAGGCCTTGACCGGCTCCGCGCCGACCACGAGAAGATGAAGTTCAAGGGGGTCAAGCTCTACACCGCCGAATGGCGCGGCGAATCCCGTGGGTACAAGCTCTCCGATCCCTGGTCCTACCGGTATTTCGAGGAGTGCCGCAAGCTCGGCATCAAGAACATCCACATCCACAAGGGCCCCACCGTCCGCCCGCTGGACCGGGACGCATTCGACGTTGCCGACGTCGACCATGCCGCCTCCGACTTCACCGACCTGAACTTTGTGGTGGAGCACGTCGGCCTGCCCCGGCTGGAAGACTTTTGCTGGATCGCCACCCAGGAACCCAACGTCCACGGCGGCCTCGCCGTCGCGATCCCGTTCATGCACACCCGGCCGCGGTACTTCGCCCAGATCATGGGCGAGCTCATCTACTGGATTGGCGAGGACCGCATCCAGTTCTCCAGCGACTACGCCATCTGGTCACCCCGCTGGCTGATCGAGCGGTTCGTTGACTTCCAGATCCCCGAAGACATGACCGAATACGCCCCGCTCACCGTGAACCAGAAGAAGAAGATCCTGGGACTGAACGCGGCCAAAATGTACGACATCCCGGTGCCCGCAGAGCTCCAGCTCCCCAACGCGGACGAGACCAAGACGGGACCGCGGCAGCCGGAACGGGCGGACCTGGCAGGCGCGGCATGACGGCGGCACTGACGGAGCGTACGCTCCGGTACCGGGACACGTCGGTGACAGCAGAGGACGTCCGGCAGGCGCTGGCGGCCGTCCTGGATCCCGAACTGGACGAGCCCATCACGGATCTGGGCTTCGTCCGTTCCCTCCAGATCACCGGCTCCCCGGCGGGCGCGACAGTGGTGCTGCACCTGCGGCTGCCCACATCTTTCTGCTCGCCGAACTTCGCCTACCTGATGGCGTCCGACAGCAAGGACGTGGTCTCGGCGCTCCCCGGGGTGGCGGCGGTGATGGTTGAGCTCGATGACCACCACGACTCCGCACTGATCAACGCGGGCCTTGCAGCTGATGCCGGATACCGCGGCACCTTCGGCCATGAAGCCGAGCACAGTCTGGAGGAGCTGCGGTGGACGTTCCGCCGCAAGGCGCACACCGCCGCGATGGAGCGCTGCCTCACGGAGCTGTTGCGGGCAGATCCCACGCTGGCGGAAGAGAGCGTGGGGACGGTGCGGCTGGGTGACCTGCCGGCCGGCCGGACCAAGGACGCTTTAGTACGACGGCGGACGGCGCTTGGGCTGCCGACGGAACCTGCCGCCGTCGTCCTCGTAGACCATGACGGCACGCCCTACGCGCCCGGCAACGTGCCGATGGCGCTGCGGCGGGCGCGCTCCACCCGCATTTCCATCGACGGCAATGCGCACTTCTGCCGCGGCCTGCTGCGGACACGCTACGCCGGCTCCGGCGTCGACCAGACAGACCGGCCCGAGGGAGCCGAGCCTGCCGACCAACACCACCTGCTTCCGTTCACAGTCAAGGAGATCCACCCATGAACACCATGCGAGCCGTCCAGGTGGTCGGCTACCACGAAGGCCTGAAGATGACCGAGGCGCCCATTCCGGAAGTGGCCGGGGCTTGGGACGTCGTGGTCAGGATCGGCGGAGCCGGCGTGTGCCGGACGGACCTGCACATCCTCGAGGGCCAGTGGGCCGAAAAGTCCCAGGTGCAGCTGCCCTACACCATCGGCCACGAGAACGCGGGGTGGGTGCACGCCGTGGGCAGCGCGGTCACCAACGTCAAGGAGGGCGACAAGGTGATCCTGCACCCGCTGATCACCTGCGGCCTGTGCCGCGCCTGCCGCTCCGGCGACGACGTGCACTGCGAGAGCAGCAAGTTCCCGGGCATCGACACGCACGGCGGGTACGCCGAATACCTCCTCACCTCTGCCCGGTCCGTGGTGAAGATCGACGATTCATTGGAACCTGCGGACGTGGCGGCCCTGGCGGACGCTGGGCTGACGGCCTACCACGCCGCGGCGAAGGCGGCCAAGCGGCTGACGCCGCGGGACAACTGCGTGGTGATCGGCGCCGGCGGGCTGGGCCATATCGGGATCCAAGTGCTGAAGGCCCTCACCCCGAGCCGCATCATCGTGGTGGACCGCAACCCGGCCGCCCTGGAGCTGGCGAAGTCGATCGGGGCCGATGAAGGGGTCCTCGCGGACGGCTCGCAGGTGGAACAGGTGCGGGCCCTCACGGGCGGCAACGGCGCCGAGGTGCTGATCGACTTCGTGGGCGAAGGCGGCGCGACGTCGGAGGGCATTGCGATGCTGCGGGAGGCCGGCGACTACTTCGTGGTGGGCTACGGCGAGGACATCAGCGTGCCCACCATCGACATCATCTCCTCGGAGATCAACATCATCGGCAACCTGGTGGGTTCCTACAACGACCTGCAGGACCTCATGTCGCTCGCCGCCCGCGGGGCCGTCACGCTGCACACCCAGAAGTACAAGCTGGACGATTTCCAGCAGGCCATCAGCGACCTGGACGCCGGCAAGGTCCGGGGCCGCGCCATCCTGGTGCCCTGATACCCGTCTCGGACCAGCCCGCACGAAGCTTTCTGTAGAGGACAACCGATGATCTTCATTACCGCCAAATTCCCGGTGAAGCCGGAGCACGCCGACGCGTGGCCGGAGATTTCCGGGGACTTCACTGAGAACACGAACGCCGAGGAGGGCTGCCTGTTCTTCGAATGGGCCCGCTGCCTGGCCGACCCCAACACCTACGTCCTGATCGAGGCGTTCCGCGACGACGAGGCCGGCGGCAAGCACGTGCAGTCGGAGCACTTCAAGCGGGCGACCGCGGAACTGCCGGCGTACCTGGCCCGGACTCCGGACATCGTCAACGTCACGGTGGACGGCTGGTCAAAGCTCGGCGAGCTCGCGGTCGAGTAGCCCGCGCCCCGCCGGCAGCGCAGGCTGCCGGCGGGGCACCCCCCCAGTTGGTCCGGTCCTAGGACCCGGCTTCCTGGTGTGCAGGGATGGACTCGGCGATCCGCTTGATTGCCGCGAGCGTTTTCGGGATGCCGTCCAGCGCCTGCCCGGTGCGGTCGGCGATCTGGGCGTCAGCCTCATCACCGAACTTCTCCTTGAACATGGCTATTCCCTCCGGCAGGAATTCCCAGGACTCGGTCAGGATGGTTCCGTCCTCCGCCGGGGTGAGGGTGAAGCCCCAGCGGACAAACCTGCCGCCCACCAGCCAGGCGAACTCGCGGCCGGGCTCGGCGGCAACCACCTGCGACCGGGTCTCCCAGGTCCGGTGCGGGAGTTCGTTCCGGCCGGTGAACCAGGCGCCGGGCTGGCCGGCGCTGTCCTCGTCGTCCCACCAGCACGAGGTGCACACCGGGCTCCACTCGCCCGTGCGGGTAACGTCGGAGACCAGGTTGTAGAGTGCCTCGGCTGGTGCCTTGACCGTGACCGACTCCTGGTATTGGCGGATGCTGTTCTCAGTCATAAGTCCATCCTTCCAGTCAGTTACTTCTTCTGCCGCCGGCTGCCGCCGTGCCAGTCCTCCTGCTGGCCGACCGCACCGGCGGTCACCCCGAGGGCTGGAAGCTGCGGCCGCTCGCGCAGGCTGCGCTTGAGCTCCGCGAACCCGGGGAACCGCGCCAGCCCCACCACGTGGTCCCACAGCTCGGCGGCCGACTCTTCGTCCGGCAGCCGGCTGATCACAGGCCCGAAGAAGGCCACGCCCGCGGGAGGTTCGAAGTGGATGATGGGCGTGCCCACATCCTTGCCCGCCAGCGCCAGCGCCTCATCCGTTTCCTGCCGGATCTCCCGGTCCCAGGAGTCGTCGTCGAGGGTTTCGGCGAGCGCCAGGGGCAGGCCGGCCTGGGCGAGGATCGGCTCCACGAAGTCACGCGTCCCCCGCCGCTCGCGCACTTCGCCCTCGGATTGCCCGCTGCTTGCGTCCGGGGCGGCTTCGAAGATGTGGGTGCCGAACGCCTCGTACAGCCGGCCGATCGACTCGCGGCCATGCTCCGCACGTGCCCTGGCCGCTACCCGCAGCAGCCGGAGCCCGGCGGTGTGTCCGGCCTCGTACTCCGGCGGAAAATGCGCGTCATAGTCCACCGCCGCGTTGACCTGGCGCAGCGAGATAAACCGCCAGTCCACGGTGTACCCGCGCTGAGCCTGGACTTGCCGCACCCATTTGCTGGTCATCCAGGCGAAGGGGCAGACCGGGTCGAAATAGAAGTTGATGTCGGCATTCACGCGTCCACCCTTGCACCTGCAAGTGACCTGCGTCTAATCAACAAGCCCGGCCCGGACAGGCGGACGCTCACCTCCGCGCACATACAAAGGAAGGACGACGCCGGCACTCGCCTCCCGCCGTCGTCCTTCCTGCTGTGCTGCCCCCGGCCCTACGGGTGGACCAGCACCTTCACCGCGGTGTCCTTGTGGTTGATGAGGGTGTCGAAGCCCTGCTCCACCAGGTCCTCCAGCGCGATCCGGCCGGTTATGAACGGCTTGAGGTCCACCTTGCCCTCCTGCACCATCTTGATCACGGCGGGGTGGTCGCGGACGTAGGCGATGGTGCCGCGCAGGTCGATCTCCTTGAGGACCAGTTTCTGCATGTCCACGGTGGCGGGCGCGCCCCAGATGGACACGTTGACCACCACGGCGCCGGGCCGGACGGCGTCGAGCATGGTGTCCAGCACCGCGTTCACGCCGGCGCATTCGAACGCGACGTCGGCCCCCGTCCCGCCGGTCAGTTCGCGCACCCGGGCCGGGACGTCCTCCTTGCTCGGGTCCAAAACATGGTCCGCAACGCCGCTGGAGGTGGCTTTCTCCTTGCGCGCCTGGGTGAGTTCGCTGATGATCGTGGTCACCCCCATGCCCTTCAGCACGGCCGCAGTAAGGAGCCCGATGGGCCCGGACCCGCCCACCAGCGCCGTGTCGCCGGCCTTCACGCCGCTGCGTGCCACCGCATGGTGGGCCACGGACAGCGGCTCGATCAGGGCCGCCTCGTCCAGCGGGATGTCCCCGATGGGGTGCACCCACCGCTGGTCCACCACGATCTTCTCGCTCAGCCCTCCCCCGCCGCCGGACAGCCCGATGAAGCCCATCTGCCGGCACAGGTGGTAACTGCCGGCCTGGCACATGTCGCAGTCGCCGTCCACAAAATAGGGTTCGACGACGACGTTGTCCCCCTTCGCCAGGCCCGTCACCCCTTCGCCGACTTCGGAGACAGTCCCGGAGAATTCGTGCCCGAGGGTCACCGGGGATTCCTCGTGCGAGAGCGGGTGCGGATGGCCGGGAGGCGGACAGAAGATGGGCCCTTCCAGGTACTCGTGCAGGTCCGTGCCGCAGATGCCGCACCAGGCGACGTCGATCTTCACCGCCCCGGCGCGGAGTTCCGGCTCCGGGATGTCCTCGATGCGGATGTCCTTCCGGGCGTGGAAGCGGGCTGCCTTCATGACGGGCTCTCCTTAGCGGGTGTGGTGGCTGGGCTGCAGTTCGTACACCGGCGTCTCGAGTCCTTCCATCCGGGCTTTGAGCTGCAGGGCCAGGTAAGAGGAGTAGTGCCGGCTCTGGTGCAGGTTGCCGCCGTGGATCCAGAGGTTGGGGACGTTGGTTGGTTTCCACATATTGCGCAGCTCCCCCTCCCACGGACCAGGGTCTTTAGGCGTGTCTGAGCCGTAGCCCCAGCATTTGCCCACCCGGTCCGCGATTTCCGGCGAGACCAGGTCCGCCAGCCAGCCGTTCATGGACCCGTACCCGGTGGCGTAGACAATCAGGTCGGCCTCCAGCTCGGTGCCGTCGTCCATCACCACGGCGTTGCCGGTGATCTTGGAAACCTGCCCTGACTTCAGCTTCACCCGGCCATCGATGATCAGCTGGGAGGCGCCCACGTCGATGTAGTAGCCGGAGCCGCGCCGCAGGTACTTCAGGAACAGGCCGGACCCGTCCACGCCGAAGTCCAGGTCAAACCCGGCGGCCTCCAGCTGCGAGTAGAACTCCGCATCCCGCTTCGCCATCTCCTCGTAGACCGGCACCTGGGCTTCGGGCAGGATCCGGTACGGCAAGGACGCGAACAGCAGGTCCGCCTTCTCCGTGGTGACGCCGTTGGCGAGCGCCTTCTCCGAGTACAGGTCCCCCAGGGCCAGGTCCATCAGCGATTCGCTGCGGGCGATGTGGGTGGAGGAGCGCTGCACCATGGTGACCTCGGCGCCGTGCTCCCACAGGTCCGCGCAGATGTCATGCGCGGAGTTGTTGGAGCCGATCACCACTGCCTTCTTCCCGGTCCAGTCCCCGCCGCCGGGGTGCTGGGAGGAGTGCCGCTGCTCCCCCAGGAAACTTTCGGCGCCGTCGAACGCGGGGATGTTCGGGTAGCCGGAGACGCCCAGGGCGAAGACCAGCTGCTTGGGCCGCAACGTCACCGGTTCGCCGTTGCGGAGGACGCTGACCGCCCATTCCTCGGTGCCGTCGTCGTACTCCGCGCCCACGCATTCCGTGCCGGACCAGTAGTTCAGCTCCATGATCCGGGAGTAGTGCTCCAGCCAGTCGCCGATCTTGTCCTTGGCGGCGAAGACGGGCCAGTCCTCCGGGAACTTCAGGTAGGGCAGGTGGTCGTACCAGACGGGGTCGTGCAGGTGCAGGGACTTGTAGCGGTTCCGCCAGGAGTCACCCGGGTTCTGGTTCTTCTCGATCACGAGGGTGGGCACGCCCAATCGCTTGAGCCGCGCGGCAAGGCCGATGCCGCCCTGCCCGCCGCCGATGATCACGCAGTAGGGCTGCTCCTCGTAGCCCAGCCGCGCCTCCTGTTCCTCCTTGAGTTCCTTCCAGGAGCGCCGGCCGCGGACGATTTCGTGCGCCACGCCCTGCTCGCGGCGCGGGCCCTTCTTCTCCTCGAAGCCCTTCAGCTCCTGCATGGTGGTGAGCAGCGTCCAGCATTTGCCGTTCCGCAGCCGGAGGTGGCCGTAGCCGCGGGCAGCGCCGGTTTCGAACGTGATCCAGGCTTCAACGGTGCCGTCGGCGGCGGTACCGCCGGTGGCGTCCTCGGCGAGCGCCCAGTTGGCTGGCTGGACGCGGTCCAGCGTGGCCTGGAGCATGCGGCGGATGTCCGCCTTGCCTTCCAGTGTTTTCAGGTTCCAGGTGAACGCCACGAAGTCGCGCCAGTAACTGTCGTCCTCGAAGAGGTCCAGCGCGGCGTCCACGTCGCGCCGCTGCAGCGCCTGGTCCAGGCTGGCCAGCCAGGCCTGGGCGGCGGCGGTGGGTGTTTCGGTCATCTCCACTCCTTTGTGTCAGTCCCACGGGTGTCCGGGCGGCCCCCTCCCGCCGGGGTCCCTGCGGTATGCTGGGGCGGGCGTGAGCTGCATCACTATTCGAACGCGGCGGGGGTAACAAGTGCGTTACACGGGTGCTGCCGGCAAGGACGCCGGCGGTGAGGAGGAGACGGTGGACTACGGCCTGAGGTTCTCGGACCCGGCGAAGTACGCGCGTGCCCTGCGTCGCGCCCATGAACTGGTGATCTCCGGTGTCGCTCGCCCGGAGATCCCCACACCGCTGGCGGAGTCGTGGCGCCGGTCCATGGCACTGGGGATCAGCCCGGACCAGCACAGCCCGCGGCATCTGCACGATCCGTCCGAGGTGGTTCAGCTGCGGCGGGCGCACCGGCTGCAGCGGGTGATGCCGGCGCTGCAGGACCTGCTGGCCGATGATTCCAGTTCCGGCCGGCACCTGCTGGTGCTCACCGATGCCGGCGGCGAGATCCTGTGGCGGGTGGGCAGCCGGGAGGTGCTGCGGCGGGCGGACCGGCTGGAGTTCTCCGAAGGGGCGGACTGGTCCGAGGCCGGGATCGGTACCAACGCCATCAGCGAGGCGCTCGTCACCGGCGGGCCCGTGCAGCTGTTCTCCGCCGAACACCTGGTCCGCACCCACCACGACTGGGCCTGCACGGCGGCGCCCATCACGGACCCTTTGACGGGTGCGTTGCTGGGCGTGCTCGATGTTTCCGGGCCGCTGGACACCATCAGCGCGGACACGCTGCGGATGGTGCGGTGCGCGGTCCGGGTGGCGGAGTCGCTGCTGGGAAGGCCCGGCGGCGGCACGTCCCTGGGTGCGTCGTCCTCCGTGCGCCCGTCCCGGCAGCCCGTCCTGCCCCGTGTTGCGGTGCAGCGGCTGGAGCTCCTGGGCGACCGGCCCGCCGCCGTTTTTCCCGACGGGTCCCGGGTACCGCTGACGCTGCGCCGGGCGGAGATCCTGGCGCTGCTGGATTCACGGTCGCAGGGATGGAGCGCCGACGAGCTGGCCTATGAGCTGCACGGGGATACGGGCACGCCGCAGGCCATCCGGACCGAGATGTTCCGGGTCCGGTCGCTGCTGGGCGACGCCGTGGAGTCCAACCCGTACCGGCTGGCTGCCGGGCTGGCCGGTTGCACGGACTCGGGGCGGGTGCTGCGGCTGCTGCGCGAAGGCCATGTGGCTCAGGCGCTGGAGGCGTACACCGCTCCCCTCCTTAGCCGGTCCGGGGTGATGGCCGTGCAGCTGCTGCGGGACCAGCTGGACCTGGCCGTCGGTTCGGCGGTGCGGGCCAGCGGGGATGCCGGGCTGCTGATGCGGTGGCTGTCCACGGACATGGGGGCTGCAGACACGGAGGGTGTGAAAGCACTGGGACAGCTGGTGGGACGTGATGATCCCCGGTATTCGGCGTTCCGCGCGTCCTCTGCGTCCTGTGGCTGAGCCTGCCAGAACGCCGTAGTTCACCTTGGCAAGAGCCCCGTGGTTGTCATCGAACCGGCTCTCCTTGTCCAACAAACGCGTCGGACGTTGAAGTAGGCTGGAATCCCCCGGATCACCACACAAAGCGAGGCACAACGTGCACCAGGACGCCGCCCGGTTCCTATCCCAACCGGTGGCCGCCCAGCCCGGCGCGCCCCTCCGCGTCGCGGTGTACTCGCGGATCGCCGAAGCCATCCGCAACGGCCTCCTAACCCCCGGCTCCATGATTCCCACCGAAACCGAGCTCGGCACGGACATGAAAGTCAGCCGCACCGTGGTCCGCGAAGCCCTCATGCTGCTCGAGGAGGACGGCCTCATCAGGGCGCGGCGCGGCGTCGGACGCTTCGTCTCGACACCCTCCCCCGTATCGGCATCGAACGCATCCAACCGTTCGAGGAGGTCCTCGCCGGCCCCGGCCAGACGCTGGAGGTCAAGCGAACCCAGGCGGTCCTGCAGGCCGCGTCAGAATTCGTCGCCCCCGGCATCGGCGTCGAGCCCGGCACCGACGGCTGGCTCTGGGAATCGGTCCTGATCCGCGACGGCGAGGCCATCGCCCACCTGCAGGAGAACGTCACCGCCCAGCCGGTCAGCTTCGGCAAGGGCCCCGCAGCGCCCCTTGAGATAGAGGACGACGGCGGCAGCACCCTGCTTGCCGCGGTCAACAAGCAGCTGGGCAGGTTGGCCGGGCCAGGCGAGTGCCAGATCAGCCTCAGCCAGGTGGGACCCAGCCGGGCGAAGCTGCTGGACCTGCGCCCGTCGGACCCTGTTTTGGTCCTCACCCAGTACGTGCGGCAGGGCAACCGGCCGTTCTACCTGGCCAAGTGCCTGGTGTCCGCCAAGGCAGGCCATCTTTCGGTGATGCAGTCGCTGCAGTTTTAAGACCATCCGCTGTCGGCGTCGTTTTACACGGGCTCCTCCCCGTTCATACAGCAGAAGGATGCACACCATCGGGCCCGTATTACACGAACCCGATGTACAGTCTTGTTATTTAGCTTCGTGGAGTCCCCAAAACCATACCTGTCATGCGTGAGCCTGACCGTGGTGCTGTTTGGCCTTCCTACTCCATACGCTGAGCCCTCACCGTGCGCCCGAATGGATCACAAAAATCGATTCCCAACTGTGGTCTCGTTGCATGTGTCGTCTTTCCGGCACTAAAGATTGATGCGGACTAACGGCAGTGTCGTCAGTCCAAATCAGGGTCAGAGCCTGCCCTCTCGACCAAGCCTCCACAGGGGCCTAAGCACTCATCGCAGTCGAGAACTCCGGCTTCCGCATACGGCTGATATTGCGCCGGGACCTCACGTGTCATTTTGTTTATACGAGCTAGGGGATAACGGGGCCGAGGTACCATTGAAACTTCATGGGCTGCGATTTCGCGACCGATACCGCTTGCGGTAACCGGATAGGTTTCACCTTCTTCGTGCCCACAATTCAGGAGACCACATACACTGCATCTTCCGTCATCATCTTTCTTAGCTATGACAGAGTATGCGCTCCCCATAACATGGTCGCAGTCTTCCATTTTTTTATCGCAGATAGAGCAGTAAAAGTCGCTGGTAATCCCAGCGGACATGCCCATCCGGAGATGCGACATGCTAACTGTACAGTCCCACCAGAATTGACCGTCCTTGTAGGTTATAGGGCAACCGAATAACCCACTACGAATGAAGGCGGTACGATGAATCGCTTCGTGTGCTTCCTGTGCACTCTCGGTATCCTCCAGATAGTTGAGTGCGTTGACGGCTGCCTTCTCAGAGGTACGAATGAGCGGTTCAACCAGTTGGAGGGTTTCTTTCGGGATCTGCTTGCTGAGATTTCTCCACGCCACACGTGATGCCTGCTGAATCTGGTGGCGTACGCTGTCGTCACTGGACTCGATCGGAGCAAATAAGGGAGGTATCAAAGCAGCCCAATCACCTAAGAGCTTGACCACTTCCGCATACTCATTATTAGCGGTTGCGAGTTCAGCTTTTCCATGTGTCTCCAAATAAGTCTCACGAGCAGGTCCTCCCGCTGGAGGTATGGGCCCAACTTCGATGATACGAGCCTCAAACTGAGTTTTAAATGTGTTGCTACTTGCCACTCTTTTTCAGCTCCTTTAGTGACTCTATAACACCACTACTGGGACCTTCGATCTCCAAGCCTTCCACCGCGCCCGTGTTCGGATCCAGCTTAGCTATAGATACTCGCAGCGGAATAGAACTAACCTCTTCCTGTGTGTATCCAGCTTTCTTTGCTCGGCTTTCAACAAAAATCCCGACAGCTGTGATTAGCCAGTCGTTGATGACAGTTACGCAGGCGAGAGCAATAGATAACGTTACCGGATCAATTGCATATTCCGAAAGGTACTTACGCTTATCATCAGGAAGAGAAAATTCTATGGGTATGCCAGCGGCCCTACCCTCTTTCGGAACGTAGCGCACGGCGTCAGTGTAAAGGGGGATCTCCTGATCATCGTCGCCAGCGGCAAAGCGCGTTGGTAAGACGTAAATTTTATCGATCTCGGGAGCCGTCGGAAGGCTGCCAGGCAGTGGTGTCCATTCACGCTGGAGTACGTCGTTTATCATGGCAGAAGTCTAAATGCAGAAATCCATTCGTCCCGCATCAGCAAGCGTCAGCGGCATGTTTCATCCTTTGCGTTTTTCCATAGCGGTCACCCGAAAACGACCAGGCTGTGAATTGAACGGGTGCCGTCACTGCCGGACCTCAGCGGTCGTGACTTCGAAGATTCCCAGCAGCGTCTCCACCAGGTGCGGGGCGAAGTCCTCCTCCAGCGAGAGAACCACGCGGCACCGCGCGCCCGCCACCGGAGGGTAGCCCGCGTACAGCCCGCGCATGTCGCACACGGTCTGCCCGCGGCCGGGCCCGTCGGAGGTGTCGACGGCGGCGCGCACCACGGGTACCAAAGAAGGCTTAACGGCCCCAACAGCGATCGCCGCCGCCAGCGGATCGTGCATGGCGGAGCAGGGCCGGCCGTAGATGCCCTCGTAGAACCGAAAGTAGTAGCCGAGCATCTCCCCCAGCGCCCGCGGCACCGGCGCAGCAGAAGAAAGCAACAACTGCCGGTGCGACTCCTCCAGAACAGACGCCATGGTCACGTCCAGCGGCACCAGGGTCACGTCCCAGTCGGCGGCCAGCACCAGGGCGGCGGCCTCGGGGTCGTGCCAGATGTTCGCTTCGGCCACGGGCGTGATGTTCCCCGGCGCCAGCGCGGCCCCGCCCATCACGGTCACCGACTCCACCAGGGACGGCAGCGCAGGCTCCAGCCGCAACGCCTCGGCAATATTCGTCAGCGGCCCGATCGCCACCACCCGCAACGTACCGGGATAGGAGTGAGCCAGCCGCACCAGCATCTCCGCCGCGGACTCCGCAGCAACAGAAGCAGCAGAAGGCGCCAGCACAACCTCCCCCACACCGTTCTCCCCGTGCACCCACGGCGACCCGCCGCCAAAGGAACCAGCAAGAGGATCGTGAGCCCCAACAGCCACCGGCACTGAAGCGGCGCCGGCCAACGAAAGCAGATCCAAAGTATTCCGGGCACCGACAGCGGCACTGACGTTCCCGCTCACCGTCCCGATCCCCACCACGGAAGCAAGAGGCGAGGCGAGCAGGTAGGCCAGGGCGAGGGCGTCGTCGATGCCGGTGTCGCAGTCCAGGTAAACGGGGGCAGTCACAATAGATTCCTTCGCAACAGATAGAGGGGTTAGACCGTCTCGCCCTTGGGGGCGGCGACGAAGAGGCTGACGATGAACGCGGCGGCGGTGATGCCCACCGAGATCCAGAGGGCGGTGGCGTACCCGGCGGCCGTGGCCTGCGCGGCGAACGGCGCTACCAGCACGACGCCGAGGCTCGCCCCGATCCCGAACGACGCACCGTTGATGCCGGGCAGCGCCGCCGGGGCCTCCTTCGGCGACAAAAGCACCGAGAGCCCGTTGATGGCGGTCAGGAAGAAGCCGTTGTAGAAGATCCCCAGGCAGGCAATGGCAATAAACACCGCCACCGGGCTGGAGGAAAACAGCGCGGCAACCACGGCACACGCCAGGCTCAGCGACGTCCCCAGCCGCAAAGTCCTAACCCACCCGCGCCGGTCCGCCAGCCACCCCGCCAAAGGCGCGGCAAAGACGCCAATCAGCGCGGCGGGGGTGAGGAACAGCAACGCCGAGATGGAGGCGGAAAGCCCGAAGCCGCCGTCGGAATCCTGGCTGAGCAGCACCACGGTGAAGTTGATGACCGCGAAAATGCCGGCGAGGGTGAGGACGGTGGTGGCGATGACCGGCCACACCTGGCGGGAGCGCAGGTGGTGGACGGCGATCAGCGGGTGGCTGCGGCGCTCCTCGATCATCCAGAATCCCGCAAAGGACGCGGCGGTGCCGGCCAGCAGGGCCAGGGCGGTGGGCGACGTCCGGCCGGCGGCCGAACCGTCGGACACGAAGTACGTCAGGAACACCAGGAACAGCGAGAGGGAGCCGGCGCCCCACCAGTCCATGGCGCCGCGGACTCCGGAAGGCCGTCCGGCGGGCACCAGGCGGAAAATGCAGACGGCGGCGATGGCGGTGAGGATGAGGACGACGACGAAGATGGACCGGAAGCCGAGGGTCTCGGCCATGAGCCCGCCCACGTAGCCGTCCACGCCGCCCACTCCCCGTTGATGGCGGCGATGATGCCCACGGAGGTGCCGAAGACCTTGGCCTGCAGGTTTTCGCTGAGCACGATGTAGGCGAGCGCGAACACGGCGCTGGAGACGCCCTGCAGGAACCGGCCGGTGACCAGCAGCGGCAGGGTGGGCGCGGCGATGCAGAGGATGGTGCCGGCGCCCATGATGCCCAGGACCAGCAGCAGCGCGGCGCGGCGGCCGATGAAGTCGCTCCACCGGCCGATCACGGGCCCGGCGATGGCGCCGGCCAGGAAGAACATGGACTGGACGGGGGGCGGCGCTGTCCGCGCTTTCGCCGAAATCCGCGGCAATCTGCGGCAGCGCGGGGGTGACCATACTGGCGTTCAGCTGGAAGGACAGCACGCCCAGCAGCAGGGTGGAGATCAGCAGGGCGGCGCGGCGGCCGGAGAGCCTGGCCGCGTCGTCGTCGGGAATGACGACGGCGGCGCCTCCTTCCGCGGGCGGCGCGGCTGCGGCGGGGTCGGGGTGTTCACATCAAACTCCTTTGTTCGAGCACAGAGGATCGTCTTTCGCGGCGATTCGAGTTGTTATACAACCATGTATGACTCACAAGTACAACTATGCGCTACACTTTTTCGAAAGCCTGGCCGCTTCCGACCCTCCCCCTGAGAGAGTTTTCCCATGAACACAACACGTCCTGCCGTCACCGTCCTCGGCAGCATCAACCTGGACCTGATCGCCACCGCCGAACGGCTTCCTACGGCGGGCGAAACCATCGGCGGCGCCGTACTGTCCGAGCAGCCCGGCGGCAAGGGCGCCAACCAGGCCGCGGCCGCCGCGCGCCTGGGCGGCAGCGCCCGGATGGTCGGCGCCGTGGGCAAGGACGCGTCCGGGCAGCGCATGCTGGATGCCTTGTCTGCCGCCGGCGTTGACACCTCCGATGTCGCCGTCCTGCCTCAGCCGACCGGGACGGCGCTGATCGTGGTGGACCGCCACGGCGAGAACCAGATTGTGGTGTGCCCGGGCGCCAACGCGCACCTGTCGCTGGACGGGGTGGAATTCGGCCCGGAGGAAACGGTGCTGTGCCAACTGGAGGTCGGCCTGGATGTGGTGCTGGAGGCTGCCCGGAAGGCGCAGGGTTTCTTTGTGCTGAATGCAGCCCCGGCCATGGACCTGTCGGCGGAGCTGCTGGAGCGGTGTGACCTGGTGATCGTCAATGAGAGCGAGTACGCCCTGATCCCGGCCCTCACCGAGGCGAAGCTGGTGGCGGTGACGTACGGCAAGAACGGCTCGGCGATGTTCGAGCACGGCCGGAAGGTGGCCGAGGCTCCTTCCGTTTCTGTTTCCGTGGCGAACACTGTGGGCGCCGGGGATGCATTCTGCGCCGCCTTGGTCCTGGCGCTGCGGAGCGGACTGGACTACACCCGGGCGCTGGCGGTGGCGAACGCCGTGGGCGCGGATGCCGTGGGCGATCCGTCGTCACAGCCGGATTTGGCACAGCTGGGCCACTACGTCGACCGGACTGCTGCTGCTTCGGGTGCTTCCTCGTGAGCCTGGTGTTCCGGCGGGCTCTGCCGTCGGACTTCCCGGAGGTCCGGCGCATCACCCCCGACGCCTACCTCCGGGCAGGGTACTTCGCCGCCGACCACCCGTACGTGGGTGTGCTGGAGGACGTGGAGCACCGTGCCAAGCACGCCCAGGTGTGGGTGGCGGAAGCCGCCGGAAAGATGGTGGCAGCGGTGACGCTGACGTTCGCCGGCCAGCCGTACAGCGAGATCGCGCAGGACGGGGAGCTGGAGTTCCGGATGCTCGCCGTGGACCCGGCGGCGGGGTGGGCCGTGCCGACGTCAGGGAGATCGTGGAGCACGCCCGGCAGCTTCCCGATATCGAGGCGATCAGCATCACCAGCGCCACGTTCATGGAACGCGCCCACGGTTTGTATAAGTCGCTGGGCTTCGGCCGGGTGCCCGAGCGGGACTGGTACGTGCCGGGCGAGGACGTGCTGCTGTTGGTGTTTAGGCTGAAGCTGGAGTCTGCCGAAACGACAGAAATGATGACGGTGGTTCAGTTGCCTCCCCGAAGATGAGGCTGTAGAAGCAGCAAAGGAACTAAAGACTAGTCTCAGCGATGCCCGACCTGGTGCCCGCGGGAGATGCCTTCTAATCCAAAGTACAGTCGGCTAAGTTACGCCTTCGGCCACAGGAGCAGAAACGGTCGCACCAACTCGATATTCTAAGTGTCCGACGACCAACCCGGCAGTACGAGCGGAGAGAATTATGACCAGCACCTATCAAATGGTTGAAGACCCAGCAGGCCCCGTGGCGGGGTCCCCCGCTGCTGACGGGTCTTGGTTGGATGAAGCTTCACTTGAATCCGACGAAGTGGAGGTGCAGGACTACGATATAGTCTCGTCGCCTAACGACTGGAACTTTTCCACAATCGTTAGCTTTATCGGATCAGGCGCGATGGTAATCCCCAGTTTCCAACGAAACTATATCTGGGATCGTAAACGTGCCTCAAAGCTGATCGAGTCGTTGCTTATCGGCTTGCCCGTCCCGCAGGTATTTCTTTACGAGGAAGAACGAAATAGCTTCCTAGTCATCGACGGACAACAGCGACTTCTCACCCTCTATTTCTTTTCTAAAGGCCGTTTTCCAAAACCCAAAATTCGCGGCGAGCTCCGCGCCCGCCTTCAGCAGGGTTTCATCGATGAAGATTTCCTCGAGGACGATGAGTTTTTTGAGACCTTCAGGCTTTCTTTACCGAAATCGCCAACAGGTAAGCCCAATAGGTTCCATGGCCTAACTTATAAGGGGCTAAAAGAAGACAAAACGTCCCTCGATTTACGTACCCTCCGAAATATTGTTGTTAAGCAAACAAGCCCCGAGGGGAACTCTGCTGTCTTCGAGCTCTTCAACAGGCTGAACACCGGTGGTGTAAACCTAACGCAACAAGAGATTCGCGCGAGTCTCTATCACTCCGAATTCTTCATCGAGGTGATTAACCTCAACTCTGATCCTGCCTGGCGTCACATTGTCGGCACTGAGAAACCGGACGCCCGAATGCGCGATACCGAATTCCTTTTACGTGCACTCGCCCTTGCCAGCTCCTCCGACGGATTCAGTGGCTCCATGGCAAACTTCATCAATAACTACTGCCTGAAGGCAAGGAAATTCTCAGAGCAGGATGCGCGGACCGCCCACGACGGACTCACGGGGTTCTTCACACTGTTTAGTGATACGCCGTCACCTTTTATGCGTGCGGGAAAGTTTAGCGGGGTTTTGTTTGAAAGCGCGTATGCTGCCTGGCAGCAATGTGGGCAACCCGCGATGGAACACAAAAAGATTTCTGAAGCAATTAGCGAGGCTAAACAAACGGAAGAGTTTGCCGATACACTTCAGGAAGGATCAACAAAGCCGGTCAATATACGTAAACGCATTGGAATACTTCGCAGCCACATTGAGCGCGCAGCACGTTAAATGGCAGAAATAAATGACGCGGTTGGCCTATTATATCAAGATTACGTAGACCTAGCCTCCGATCTAAGCAGAAGCCCATCTGGCCTTTCTTCTCTAAACCGTAGTTATCATAAGCATCTGCTGGTTGCTGCTGCCAGTAGCCTGGAGGGCAAGGTCAAAGCCCTCGTTCCAGAAATATTCAGTCGGCACGGAACTGACCGATTGGCAGAGTTTGTTGCAAAGCAGGTCATGGCTCGCGGCTTTCACACCTTGTTCGAGTGGAAGTCCGGAACTGCTCAGGGGTTTTTTACCAGCTTCGGAGATGTATGTGGTCGGACATTTAAGGCTGCGTTGAAGACCAATGAACAACTCAAGGCCCAACATGCTGCATTTATGCAGCTCGGGCACCTTCGTAACCAGGTTGTCCACAACGATTATGCAAGCGCTCTCATAGACCTAACGCCGGAGGAAATTATTGATAGATATAATCTTGCTCTCGAGTTCGTAGATCAGATCGAGATATTCGTTTTAGCGGAGGCGTGAACAACGAATTATGTCCCCGAGCTGCAAAGTCCTGGTCAAGGGCAGTCTTAGGCTGCCGGTCGATTGGCTCTGAGGTCGAACGATTGCCTTCGCCCTGGGGGCATCAGACAAATATCAAGGGGGCGTTAACTGATCTTCGAGCGAAGTCGCTCAGTGGCAAATGCAGCGTGGCGCACATGATCTTCCTGCCCGCGGAAAGCGCGCCAGGCACCCAGCCGGAATGTAACGGTCGTGCCGCGACGACGCTCCTCGACCTCAAAGTCCCGACGGATGAATGCAATTCGGCGCTCGATCTCGCTCTCAGTGAAAGCCCCTCCAAGCGTCCTGCGCAGTCCAGCTAGCGAGATGAACCCGGTCTGGTCGCGAAGCGCCCGGTACACCTCGTCGCGGTACTGACTACCCGCACCATGGTTCCCAAGAGGCTGACCATCTTTCCGGAGCGCGGAGGCGATCGAGAGTCCGATGGCGCGCGCCACTGGCGGCGGAAATGCATTGCCGATCTGCCGGTAGGTAGCTGTCTTCCGCCCCTTGCGATCGCCGAAGTCCCATTCGTAACCGGGTCCAGACCAGCCCTGGATGCGCGCAACCATCTCGTTCGTCAGCTTCGGTACGAAGTTGACGGGGACATCAGGGCCGGGCGCAGCATCCGCTATCCCCAAGCCGTCGACGCCCAGGGAACGCCACTCACGCTTCGCACGCGTCGGGCCCAAGTCGGGCCCGCCGTGCTTCTTGGAGCCGCCGACGATGGTCGGGGCCACACGGTGCGCATTTCGCGCCCAAGCCTCGGCACCGGGCCATCCATTGGCCGCCATCAGGTCATAAATGGCAGAGCCCACCGTCTGAACGGCGGGGGTCGGTTCAGGCCAGGAGAAGTACGGCGCGAACTCATCGCGCAGGGCCACGAGGATGAATCGCGGGCGAAGCTGAGGGACCCCGAAGTCCTTGGCCTCTAGCAGACGCCAGTCGGCGCGGTAGCCGAGCTCGGCGAAGCGATCCAGCACTGCCTGACGGTAGCCCGCAAAGCGCGGCATCGACAGGCCACGCACGTTCTCGAGCAACACGGCGTCAGGCTGCATGCGGCCGGCTGCCTCAACGGCCCACGCGAAGAGATCGCGCTCGTCGGACGACCCCAGCTGCTTGCCGGCGAGGGAGAACGGCGGGCAAGGAACGCCACCTGCGAGCAGCGAAACGCCTCGGTGGTCTTCGGGCTTCCAGACCGCGTCGTCCGCTACGTCGCCGACGGCTATGAGCGGCTGAGGTTGACCGTCTGCAGATGCAACGCGGAACAAGTTGCGCTCGAGCGTAGCGGCCGCGTCGCGGTCGAGCTCGACGGCCAACGTATGCCGAAAGCCTGCGAGGTGCAGTCCGAGACTCTGGCCACCAGCTCCGGCGCAGATCTCCACTGCAGTTAAATCAGAAAGACTCGTTTTCGCTTCGTTCACCCCTATATTCTGACAGGAGCCACCGACGATTCTGGGACGCGCGGCTCGATGACTCTGGTCGGCACCAACTACGAGCCTGAACTTTTGCTGCAACCCGGCACGGCCAGGTCCGTTTCGGGCATTATCGGGGCAGAAGGGTAGATTCGCTCGTCCAGGGCCGTGAAATGCCGTCTCTCGCCGTCGATGCCGACAGCTTCCTCCGCGGCGCTGGCGTAACACGTACGCTGACCAGGTCTCCGGGTTCGGAAATAAGGATCAGCAACTCTAGACGGCAGGTCTAGCAGGCTCATTCGATCCACAGTACGCGGTGCAAGCGCCAACAGATTTGGTTCCCGGACCAGTGGTCCTCCTCCGCAGCGGAGTATGGAAACCGTACCTATGTGACACTTTGCTCGTGCTAGTCGACTCTGATGACGGGGCTACGGGTTTTGCAGTGACCCCAGCCAAGCCGACCGGGCTCGATGAACCGAAGTCTTGAGATTCCTCGGCCCACAGTCCAGGAAGCTGCGCTCGTTGATGCGAACGGCAGGTCCTCGAGGGATCCGGCGGAGGCAGTAGTGGTCGAACCGGACGTCGGCTACAGCGTAGTGCGACGAGAACGGCGGGGCGCCACGTTGTTGCGCGCGATCTTTCGATTTCGTTCCTATATGCCGTCCTACTGGTCTCCTTCGTGTCGCGCGTAAGCCTCTTTTGCTGGGCCTACACCACGGCAGGCAGTAGTCTTCAGACATCTGTCACCTTCAGCAAGAGAAGTCATTCTGTCCTCTCGGACGGATGACACTGCTAGCTGGCTGCATGTTCCTTGGGGTTGTCCCCGAATGCAGTGTGATGTGATTGGACGGTTGAGTATTGAGGGGGACTGGACCATGGGGGTCACGACCGACGAATCGCCTGGTCCTGGTGCTTCTGGCCTTGAGTTGAAAGGCCCTACCGCCCGTCCCGTCGTCTCGAGCATGGACACGTACGAGCAGTGGCAGAAATTGCTCGCCGACGCGTTCCTGCATCCGCATCACGGCCCGACGGTATTTTTTGTAGATGACAGCGAACTTGGACGCTTGAACCCCGGTGAGGACAGCGCCCGTAACCTCTCCGCGGCCGTCCGATGCCGCCTCCGCCTGGCGGCTGGCCGATCGATGTTTAACCCTTTGCTCATGGCCTACCGGCGATGGCAACGTGGTCCAAAGATCGAGCCACCGCCCGTGCTTCCGGTGATTGCTATCTCCGTCTTGGCAGCTACGAGGATGCGCTCAGACAAGGCGGCGAGGTCGACGAACTACTACCTTCGCCTCGCCCAGACCATCCTCCCGGATGGCACGGATTCCGAACTTGAAGCGCTACGGAGAGACCTCGAAGAACGCGGGGCCTTCCTCCAAGTCGTGGATATGTGGGTTGGCTTACATCACTGGATCGAGAGTCAGCAAGGCGCCGTCGGTACCTCAACGATCCCGGAAGTCCCCCACCCATCACGAATCGGCTACCCCCTCTCGCAAGCTCTTGTCCGTCTGAGCGATCGCGCATCGTTGACGCGCCTTTTTCAAGCACTCAATGTCTCTCCAGACGACTCGCCCAGCCCCGAGACCCTGCTGCGTGCGTTGGACATCTGGGCAGAGGACGGGCGGAACAGGCTTAGCGAAGCGTTCATGGGCGCTCTGGCAGACTCCCAGATGCGCTCCTTGTTGGGGTCGGTCGTCGCGGCCCACGCCCGCGCCTGGGACGGCAGGGTAGTGACAAGCGAGGGAAAGCAGAATATCGCGGTCAAACTCAGCATCGATTTAGACACGTGGCAGACTCGTTGGCTATTCCCTGTGCCGAAGGGAGGACCCGGAACGCTTGTCCTCGCCGGGCAGGAGGAGCCTCATGGGGTTACCCTAAGCGCTGTCGAGGGCCGTGAGTACTACACGGATCACAACGCTCCAGCCGTGACCTTTTCCCGTGTCTACTCCGGGTTCCAGCTTCGGGGCGGGGAATTCGCGGCCGTGTTCCCGCCCTCAGGGGTAGTATTCTTCTCTCCCGACCCCCAGACCGGCGCCTGGTCATCGGTTCCCGGCATGGTGCCCTACGAGGAGCATGTCATCGCTGTCATCTCTCAGCATGCCGTTGATTTCCGGCGCCTGCTGGAAGAAGCTGCCGCGGAGGGCTGGCGCCGGGTCCCGCAGCGGCGCTCCTTCCTTCTCGAGGGCTACGAGCTTTTCCAAAGAGTGCGCTTCTTTGATGGGCAGGGGCTCAGGGATGTGCTCTCACGCTTGCCCGGCCTCCGCGCCATAGGTGCCGTCCCAGAAGTAGTTCCGCGTGCCAAGCTAGTCCATGGCTTGCCTGTCGCCTCGTCGATCTCGGCCCACCACTACCTCTCCGGGGGTGCACCGGACCTCCTCCTGCCGTTCGGCAGGGAACATCGCATCGCAACTGTCACCCTCGACGGGAGAAGGGATAGAGTCCCTGCGAACGGTTTTCCTCTGCCGATTCGTCGCTTCGTCGACGAAACGGGCCGCCATGTTGTGCAAGCCGACGGGCAGGAGCTTGTGTTCACCACCGTGGACGAGGGCCCTGATCCCGCTCCGCCTGCTGGTACTGGGGGCCTCGGCTGGACCAGCAGCGGACAGCTGAGCGTATCGAACCAGGATGACGCCGCAGTAATGGGCGCACATGTCCCCGGGATGACTGCCACAGGCACCGTGCTCGGGCTCCGCGGTAGAGACGAATCTTGGCTCCTGCACGAGGACGGGCACGGCGAGAAGGTGGCGGAACCTCCACCGCCCCGCTTCATTTCCAGCATTAACATCGAGTTCTATTCGCCAGTCTTTGAAATTGGCGCAGCCTCAACCGCCCGGTGGCTCGCCCAGCGCCGTGGCCGTCTCTGGCGCCTGACGGAGATTGGCCCCGCAAGCCCGAAACAATACGAAGTCGAGATCGACCTTTTGGACGCCTGGAAGCGGGCATGCACTGACGCGAACGGGGGCAAGCTCTGGAAGATGCGGCTGCAGATTGCAGGGGGTGCGGCATGACAGGCGACCTCCTCCTATCCTGGATCAGCGAAAACGGCGGCGGCACGATCGCTGACTTCAGCACACGCGCACTTTGGCTCGCCCGTACCGAAGACCTCACTGTGTCTGACAATGTCGGCGGGAATTGGCTGCGAGACATAGCATCTCTCGGGCACGGTGAAGTGGACTGGAAGCAAGGCAAATGGTCCGTTGCTCCGCCAGTGATCACTAGACTTCCGCTTGCCGACGGCATTGCTGTCCTTGTAGGTGCACGTAGGCCGCGGCTGATGCGTGCTATCGAAAATGCGGGACTTTATTTCGAGCAAGCAAGACGGCCCAGTCGCGAGGGAACACTCCCGTCGCCGACCACGATAATGATCCCCTACAAGCAGGCCCGGGACCTCGAAAACGCTGCTAACGACATCGGTGTCAAGTATGTCGGCTGCGCGGCGGCAGGCATAGCTGGGAAGCTGCAGGCGTCCCTCCCCTTGGACCCTAGCGCACCGCCGGCCTATGATTCTCCGTTTGAGCAGCTCGTCGGCTTCAGTCCCCGGCGTTGGTCACCAGCGTCTCCCAGGGACCTCGCACTGCCCGACGGCCTCTATCGCGAGCATGTCCACGGCCGCTGGCGGTACACGCTGCGCCGTGACGGCTCCTGGTACGCGGCCGAGCTCTCTCGCGGCATTTTCGCCGAGCTTGCACGACGAGGCAGCAGCATCATTCACTGGCAGCCGGACTACGAGGATTGCAGCAGAGCGGGAACGCTGGTCCTCGATCAGGCTGTCCCCCTCCCTGCGCTTCACTCGAGGGTGCTCGTCCTCTGCAGCGGCTTCACACCTCGATTCGACAGCGCGGCTAAAGCCGCGCTCTACGACAACGTCCCTCGCGAGATCGCCGAGCTCGTCGCGTCTTCGCTGGGACAGACCCTCCATGTAAGTAGCTGAACAGGAAGACCCGGCACAATGACCAACGCCAGCACGCACCTTGACGCAATTCAAACGTTCGAGCACCTGCGGGACGCCTACTTCCGCTACTACGACACCCCCTTTGGTCTCGCGGACGCCCGTCTGCAGGCGGAACGTCGGGCCCTCCTCGACCGCGACGGCGGTGTCTACCGCAAGCCCTTGATCGAGCTTCGGCCCGAATACGAAAGCGCCGGCCACACCCTCGCCGCATCTGTCGCAGCAGCAGGAGCGGACCCCGATCTCGCCGAGTTCGCCGGTATCGGCCTGCTCCAGGGTGTCCCCTCGCTGTACCGGCATCAAGAGGAAGCCCTCGCCGCGGGTGTACAGCAGGGAGGGCATATGGTGATCACCGCCGGCACAGGGTCAGGCAAGACTGAATCGTTCCTCCTGCCGGTCCTGTCGTCGCTGCTCAACGAATCGCGTTCTTGGACGGGACGCGGCGCAGTGCCGACTGACTGGTGGACCAGCGACAGCAACCCGTTCAGCGCCCAACGGGACGGCGAAACGGGGCGCACAGCCGCCGTCCGAGCCCTCGTCCTCTACCCGATGAACGCGCTGGTTGACGATCAGCTCATCCGCCTGCGCCGCGCTCTCGACAGCGACAGTATCCGTGCATGGCTTGATGAGAACCGCAACGGGCACCGCTTCTACTTCGGCCGCTACACGGGCGCCACACCGGTCACCGGAACCCGAGGCAACAACCTTGCGGTCGGGGAACTACGCCGTTACCTGCGCGAGACCAGTCGGCGCGGAGCCCGGGCGTGGGAAATCGCAGCGCAGAAGGCCGACGACGACCTCCGCTACTTCGTGCCGCGCCTGGATGGCGCGGAGATGCGCTCACGATGGGACATGCTCGACTACCCGCCGGATATCCTCATCACGAACTACTCCATGCTCAACGTGATGCTCCTGCGCGAGCGGGACGGGCACTTCTTCGACTCCACGCGCCAATGGCTCGAAGACCCGGCCAACGTGTTCACTCTCGTGGTCGACGAGCTCCACACCTACCGCGGAACCGCGGGCACTGAAGTGGCCTACCTCCTGCGTACCCTCAAGCACCGCCTGGGCTTGGATTCACGCCCCGAGCAGTTCCGCGTCCTCGCCGCGTCCGCCTCGCTGGACTCCGGACGCGACAGCAACTATCTGCACCAGTTCTTCGACGTCGCCCCCGGAACGTTCGACTTCATCGGGGGCTCCGGCATCACGCCGTCGGCCTACCACACACCGCCCGAGGCCGACCCTGCCGCCTTGGCCCATGCAGATCCGTCAAACGCAGCCGCTCAGGGTCGAACGGACGGAGTCGTCGACGCTCTCCGAGGGGTCCTCCACGGCGACGGAACCGGCGCAGCTAAGACCCTCAGCCGGGTCGCCCAAGATGTCTTCCCCGGCACGCCAGCGGACGTCTCGGAACGGGCGATCTCAAGAGTCCTCGCTGGCCTCGCCCAAGACCCGCACCCCGGGGACCCAAAGTTCCGCGCCCACCTGTTCTTCCGCAACGTCGTCGGCATGTGGGCATGCTGCGACCCCGCCTGCGCTGCTGTCTCCGAAGCGCAGCCCGACCGGACCATTGGAAAGCTGTTCTCCGAGCCCGCAACCCGGTGCGAATGTGGTGGGCGGGTGCTAGAGCTGCTGTACTGCCAGAACTGCGGTGATGTAATGCTCGGTGGCTTTGCCCCCGAAGGCGAACTCCAAAAACCAGCTGTGACGACAATGCTGCTTGCCGACGTCCCCGAACTAGCAAAACTGCCCGATCAGGTCTCCCTTCAGCGCACCGCCGACAACTACCTTGTCTACTGGCCTCGCCCTCAAGCCACTCTGACGAACCTCGACTCACCATCCTGGAACCGCGACAGGGACGCCGTCGCCTACGCCTTCCGGCAAAGCAAGCTCAACCCCGCCTCAGGCGAGCTCACCAACCGTGCTGAAGGGTTCACCGGATGGAGCTTCCACGCCCGTATCGCCCGGAACAAGGCCACCGGGGAACTGCAGCGTCCGGTCGATACCGTCAGCCCCTTCCCGACGCAGTGCCCCAACTGTGGCGACGACTGGGAGATCGAGTTTGGCCGCAACGGGCGCCTCAAGCCAACCGATCCGGCCACACAACGTTCACCGATCCGGCAGATGCGCACCGGTTTCGAGAAGATCAATCAGGTACTCACCACCGAACTCGCCAACGACCTCGGAGACGCAGAGCGCAAGCTCATAGTCTTCACCGACAGCCGCCAAGACGCCGCGAAGCTCTCGGCTGGCCTCGGCCTCCGGCACTACCAGGACCTGCTTCGCCAGCTGCTCTATGCTCGGCTCTCCGCCTCAGGAGGCACCGCTCAGGACGTCCAATTGGCCGAAGCCCACGTGCTCCAAAATGAGAAATCCCCAGAATCCTTCGCCGCTCTCGACAGACTGAAGCAGCGCGATGCTGCCGCACTCGCCGAGCTCCGCGAGGTGTGGGACGGCAAGCCCGGAACTGGCCCAGCCGACGCCGAGCGCCTGAAAGGCAAGCTGGCAGCGCCTCCATCGTTGCGAGAACTTGCCGCCGAAGTATCTTCCGATCTCCTCAAGCTTGGGATGAACCCGGGCGGCCCCCATGCCCGCCTCCGAGAGACTTCCGAAGATCCCGCAGTTCCATGGTCGCAGCTCTACAACTGGCAGGTCAGCCCACCGTCGCCCAAGGCCGGCCTCACTGATCCTCAAACAGCACTGCTCAATGACATCAGCAGCTCTCTCGAAGAGGAACTGCTCCAAGGACTGTTCTCAGGAGGAGGCCGCGACTTCGAGTCGCTCGGACTCGGTTGGCTGACTCTGGCCTCCGACACTGCCCCCGCCGGCGGGCCGACCGATCACGCCACTGGGCAGGCACGTGCGGCACTGCGCATCCTCGCCGACCAGCGCCGGTTCTTCCGCCTCCGCACACCGCGCGCAAACCCGACACCCACACTTCGTAAGTTCTGGATGGCCGTGGCTGCCGCGGAGGGAACCAGTCCCGATAGCGTCCACGACGAGGTTCGCACGAGAGCGGGCACGGCTCTCGTGGATTATCTGATCGATCCCTCCGCGGTAGTGCTGCGGACGGGTGAGGGACACGCTTGGGTCTGCACCAAATGCAGCCGCCGCCACCTGACGACCGGCAATGGCTACTGCACGAAATGTGCAGCCCCTTTGCCCAATACCGCCAACCCCATCGACGCTGATCAGGACTACTACGCTTGGAAGGCCACCCGGGGCGACGGCATGTTCCGGATCAACACCGCAGAGTTAACCGGGCAGACCGACCGAATTGATGCGCAGTCCCGTCAAGCACGATTTCAGAACGTATTCCTCGGCTCCGGTGAAAACGAGCTGACCGACGCCGTCGACCTTCTCTCCGTCACCACGACGATGGAAGCCGGAGTGGACATCGGCGCCCTCTCCGCCGTCGTCCTAGGTAACATGCCCCCTACTCGATTCAACTACCAGCAGCGCGTGGGCCGCGCCGGGCGCCGCAACTCGCCCGTTGCGATCGCCCTCACTGTATGCCGCGGCCGCAGCCACGACGAGTACTACTTCGAACGACCTGATCGGATCACCAACGAACCCACCCCCAAGCCGTACCTTGCCTTGAACCGGCCAGAAATCTTGGCTCGCTCGCTGCGCAGCGAAATCCTGCGGCAAGCGTCCGTTGACATCATTTCCGTCACCGACGGGGACGATCCCAGCGTCAACGTGCATGGCGCGTTTGGGAAGACCGCCGACTGGCTGACGGTGCTCCGGCCCCGTTTCGAACAGTGGCTCCAGGAACACCCAGACAGAATCCGGGATGCGGCTCGCTCCCTTGCGCGGAGCACGGTATTCCACGACACCGCCGACGATGAAGCGTCAAGATGTGCCTCAACGTTCGTCGCGGAGATCGACGCGGCAGCCGCTACCCAGAAACACGAGGACCTCAGCCAGTTGCTCGCGGAATGCGGTCTCCTGCCCATGTTCGGCTTCCCCACCTCAGTCCGCTACCTCCACCTCAGCCGACCGAGGCGTTCCTATCCGTGGCCGCCCACCGGAGTCATCGACCGCGACTTGAGCATGGCCGTGAGCCAATTCGCCCCGATGAGCGAAGTGGTCCGCGATGGCATCGTCTACCCGGTCGTTGGGATCACCGCATTCAAGCCCGTGGGCACTCGTCCTCAGCCGCTGCCGGATCCACTCGGACCGGAGTCACCGCTGTCGATCTGCCGTGCCTGCTCGTATCTCGGCGAGCAGGAGGCCGGAGGGCAACCAACGAATACCTGTCCCAGATGCGGGGCTGGGCCCAGCTTCTACGCCACTGTCCCGATGCGCGAACCGCTCGGGTTCCGCAGCGCGCGCGGAACTGATTTCGATGGCAACTTCTCCTGGAGCCCCCGCGCCATGGCCGCTAGAGCCATGACCGACATGGATGCCCTCACCCCACAGACTCCAGGCCAAGCCATCTTCCTCGCCGGCCCCGGCTCCCGCTATGTCATCAACGACAACGGCGGCCAGTGCTTCACCCTCCGCAGGGCAGCTCCTGGAGGCCCGGAGTGGGGCGGCTATGTCTCCACACGCGCCATCGAAGCAGAGCTACTCCATCCCTCCTCCGCCGCCGGAGACCCGATCAGCGTTGCCCTCGGCGCCGTACAGCACACCGACTTCCTCTTCGCCGGGGCTGCCGCTCCCACGATTCCCAGTTCTGGGCTCCGTCTCAATCTCGTCTCAGGCGTCCGCCAGCCATACGGCGCTCAGGAAGTCGCGGACAGCCGCCGCGCCGCGTGGTATTCATTCGCCTTCCTGCTGCGCACCGTCGCTTCTGCAGCGCTCGACATCCAGCCCCTTGAACTCGCCGCAGGTATCTATTCCGGCACGACGAGCGGGGCTCCGGCCACCTATGCCTTCCTGGCCGACACCCTCGAGAATGGAGCCGGGTTCAGCACCCACCTCGGCTCATCGGGTTTCCTACCCGAGTTCCTCGACTCGATCGCCGACTACCTCACGGAATTGGAGGATCCATCTCACTCAGCTACCTGCAGCTCCTCTTGCTACCGCTGCTTGCGTGACTACGGCAACATGCCGTATCACGCACTGCTCGACTGGCGGCTTGCCAGAGACCTGTTTGGGCTCCTTCAAGGCAAGCCCTTGGGCATCGATACTGCGGCGGAGGCTGCTGCTATCGACAGGTGGGCGCGGGCATACAATGCGGCGCCCATCAGCAGCACGGTCGCCGCTGCACGCTTCGACAGCCCCAGTGAAGGATCGTTCGCTGTGGTCGCCCGTCATCCATTCGAAGCGTCCGAGGAAACCCTCATCGCTCCCCGCCTTGCCGAGGCGATGGCTGAGATCGAAGCATCCGAAGGGGGTCTGGACGGGGTTGTCTTCGTCGACTCCTTCACTCTTGACCGGGACCCCCGCCGGGTGCTCAAGCTCATCTCTGACTCTGACCTGGTAGGCGCCTGAAAGGGGCAGACGAGTTGCAGCAATGGTGGTCATCCACAGCCGCCTGGCGTCTGTTAAGCTGCCCTCTTTCGGCGGTGCCCGCAAACGAGCCCGCTCGACCCTCGGCGCAGGATCTTGGCAATGCTGGCTCCGTTGCTCACCTCGCACTCCAGCAATGGATTGAGAACGTGGAATGGGCGCGTGAGGATCCGGGCATGCGGCTGCAGGGACGCTTCGATGAGATCGTTGCTAGCCGCGGGATCGACATTGCCCGCATGCCGCAGGCCGTCATCACGCGGGCACGGCTGCGGTCACGCGGGAAGGAGCTCAGCGCCATCCTCGCGGGCGCAGGGACTGGTATTCGCACTGAATTGCTGCTGACTGACGAAGCCAACCATCTTTTCGGCATCCTCGACGTTGCAGCTGGCGGTGCCCAGGGCCTCATCATTGACCTCAAGACCGGACGCTACGACTCCGGGCAGCCCTCCCAAGCGGTCAAGCACCAGATGACGTTCTACGCTCATCTCTTCAAGGTCACCTTCGGTATTCCTCCGAAGCACGTGATCGTCTTCAACCTGCAGCAGGGCCCCGCAGAGATTGAGGTCAGCCCCTCTGCGATCACCAATCTCCTAGGGGACGTCCGCATGGCGCAGTCCAAGGGGCGAACCCTGGCGCGACCGCAGCCAGATGTATGCCGGTTCTGCACAAAGCGGATTATTTGTGAACCACATTGGAAAGCCGTGGCCGCCTGGGATCCCCCGGACGCAATTGAGGGGACAATCGTCAGCATTGAACGCTCCAGCTCGGGCATGGTCGCAGTGTCGATCGACGGACATTGGCTCACCGGCATAGTCGGCAGCCAGCTTCCCGATGACGCCAAGCCTGGCCAATTTGCTCGGGCGGTGCGGGTCCGGCGGCGCAGTCCCGGCACGGAGCCGCCGGAATGGGCTGCGAGTAGCATCACCGAGATCCGAGTTCTGCCTGCATCGTAGGCTCGTTGCCGATACCTTTCGGAATTTGGATGTGCTTGTCCCCGGCGCGCCGTCACCGCTTCGCGAAGCCGCGCCCCAACAGCCGCCCAAAGACCCCAGAATGAGCCGCCAGCCCCTGTGACGACTCAATCCACGGTTAAGCCCTCGCAGGTCTTATTCATGTTGGTTGGAGAGACGTTATAGGTGCAGCTAAGAACGGAGCTTTGGCGGCTCTTCGTGGTTGATGGTGAAACAGGTTCGTGTCTTGAAAGCTGAAGGGCTCGTAGCCCTGCTGTGATGGATGTTCTCTACGCATTCATCAAGTCAGGAGCTACGAGCCTTGATCGAGC
>NZ_JBHDJA010000012.1:0-150465 GCF_041877125.1 Arthrobacter sp. E44 | reverse complement strand
GGACATTGAAGACCTCCTTGTGGATCGGACTCTTAGACAAGCCCCACTCCACTTGGAGGTCTTCTTTTTGTCACCTAACCACGCCGCATGTTCCTAACCTCCGTGGTCAATACATCTAGGCCTCACCACTGCGGCCCCCAGCGGACGGCAGGAACTGAAAACGAAAGCAGGGCGGGCGGGAACCGGAAGGTCCAGCCCGCCCTGCTGACGTCTAAGGCGCTAAACCCGCCTTGTGTGGACGGCTCAGTCCTGACGCCGGTTGGTGGGCCAGGACGCCGGCCCGGCCGACCCGGCGTCGTACTCCTCCAGCGGGACCTCACCCTTTTCCCATGCCTTCAGCACCGGTTCAACAATCCGCCAGCAGTCCTCAGCCGTGTCGCTCCGGACGGACAGCAGCGGATCCCCGGACAGCACCCCCTCCAGCACCTCACCGTAGGGCAGCAGGTCGGAGGCACTCAGTTCGGCTTCCAGGGTGACCCGGCCCAGGCTGAAAATGTTCCCGGGACCGTTGACATCCACATCGAACTCCAGCGTGTCCGGGCCAAAACCGATCCGCAGCTGGTTGGGGGAGTCCACCCCGGTGAAACCCTGGGGGAGGTGGGGCACCGGCAGGAAAGTGACCACCGCCTCCTTTCTCTTGTCGCCCAGGGCCTTGCCCGAACGCAGGATGAAGGGAACGCCACGCCAGCGCCAGTTGTCGATCCCCACCTGGATCTCCGCGAGGGTCTCCGTTTCCCGGTCGGCGTCCACGCCCTCCTCGTTGGCGTAGTCGGGGACCTCCTTGCCTGCTACAGTGCCGGCGGTGTATCGGGCCCTGCGCGTTGACTTGGTGAAGGGGGCGCTGACGCTGCTGGCGCGAAGGACGGTGGAGACCGCATCGCGGAGGTCGCGCTCGCCAATGGTGGCCGGAGGCTCGATGGCCATCACGGCCATGACCTGCAGGAGGTGGCTTTGGATCATGTCGCGCAGGGCGCCGGCGCCGTCGTAGTAGCGGGCACGTCCCTCCAGGGCCAGATCCTCGTCGAAGAAGATTTCCACCTTTTCCACGTGCTGCCGGTTCCACACCGGCTCCAGGAAGTTGTTCGCGAACCGCAGGCCCAGGATGTTGAGGACTGTGGCCTTGCCCAGGAAATGGTCCACCCGGTGGATGTGGTCTTCCGGGACGAGGCGCGCCAACGTCTGGTTGAGGGAGCGCGCGGACTGTTCGCTGGAGCCGAAAGGCTTCTCCATCACCAGGCGGGTACCGGCCGGCACCTCCTCTGGCTGAAGCGTCTCGCAGGCCAGCTGGCTGATCCGGGGCGGCAGAGCGAAGTAGACGGCCACCGGGCCTTCCAGGGTTTTCAGCAAGGCCGCCAGGGCGCCATTGGCCGTGACATCCAGCTGGTGGTACACCGTCTCCTTCTGCAACAGCTCGAGGGCTTCCTTGCCCGGCTGGTCCGCTGCACCGGCTGCCGCCGCGAACGATGACTGCACGCGCTCCCGCCACTGTTCAGGCGTCCAGGGGTCCGAACCGGCCCCCACCAGGCTGAGGCCCTCTGCACGGCCGGCGGCAAGCAGCCGCGCCAGCCCCGGCAGGAGGAGGCGGCCGGTGAGGTCGCCCGAGGCGCCGAGGATGAGCAGGGTCTTGACAGTTGTTTGGCTCGTCATTTTGCCAGCATGCCATCTTAGGTGTCTGACTTGATACCCTAGATAGTCGAGTCCCGATCATCTCCTGAAAGAAGTTCACGGCGCGTGTTCAATTCACTCTCTGACCGGTTGACAGCAACCTTCAAGAATCTCCGCGGCAAGGGCCGCCTCACGGAGGCCGATGTTGATGCCACCGTCCGCGAGATCCGCCGTGCCCTCCTGGACGCCGATGTCGCCGTACCGGTGGTCCGCGAATTCACGGGACGGGTCCGCGAACGTGCGCTGGGTGCGGAGGTCTCTGCCGCTCTGAACCCCAGCCAGCAGATCGTGAAGATCGTCAACGAGGAACTCCAGGAGATCCTCGGCGGCGAGACCCGGCGGATTCGCTTGGCCAAGAACGGCCCCACCATCATCATGCTCGCCGGCCTCCAGGGTGCGGGTAAGACCACCCTCGCGGGCAAGCTGTCCAAGTGGCTGAAGGCCCAGGGCCACAGCCCCATGCTGGTGGCCTGCGACCTCCAGCGCCCCAACGCCGTCACCCAGCTCCAGGTAGTGGGCCAGCGCGCCAACGTCCCCGTCTTCGCACCCCACCCGGGCGCCACCTCGACTGAGCTGGACCAGCCTGCCGGCGACCCGGTCGCCGTGGCGCGTGCCGGCGTCGAGGAAGCACGCCAGAAGCTGCACGACGTGGTGATTGTTGATACCGCCGGCCGCCTTGGCGTGGACGCCGACATGATGGAGCAGGCCCGCCAGATCCGCCGGGCCATCGTGCCCAACGAAGTCCTGTTCGTGATCGACTCCATGATCGGCCAGGACGCCGTGAACACGGCCCTTGCCTTTGACGAAGGCGTGAACTTCACCGGCATCGTGCTTTCCAAGCTCGACGGCGACGCCCGCGGCGGTGCCGCGCTGTCCGTCGCGTCGGTCACCGGCAAGCCGGTCATGTTCGCCTCCACGGGCGAAGGCCTGGACGACTTCGAGCTCTTCCACCCGGACCGGATGGCCTCGCGCATCCTGGACATGGGCGACATCCTCACGCTCATCGAACAGGCTGAGAAGGCTTGGGACAAGGATGAAGCCGCCCGGATGGCGAAGAAGTTCGCCGACCAGGAAGACTTCACCCTCGAGGACTTCCTCGCCCAGATGCAGCAGATCCGCAACATGGGCTCCATGAAGAAAATGCTCATGATGATGCCTGGCGCGCAGAACATCCGGCAGCAGCTGGAGCAGTTCGACGAGCGGGAGATTGACCGCGTCGAGGCAATCGTGCGGTCCATGACCCCGCACGAGCGGCTTGCCCCGAAGATCATCAACGGCTCGCGGCGCGCCCGCATCGCCCGTGGTTCCGGCGTCCACGTGTCGGAGGTCAACGGCTTGCTGGAGCGGTTTGCGCAGGCCCAGAAGATGATGAAGAAGATGGCCCAGGGCGGCATGCCGGGAATGCCCGGGATGCCCGGCCTGCCTGGTGCCGGCGGCGGTGCCCGCAAGAACGCCAAGAACGCGCCCAAGAAAAAGGCAAAGTCCGGCAACCCGGCCAAGGCTGCGCAGGAGCGCAAGGAAGCCGAAGCCCGGCGCGCCAATGCGGCCAAGGCACTGCCCACCGGGGCCGCCTTCGGCCAGCAGGGCAGCGACTTCGACCCGTCCCAGCTGAACCTCCCCAAGGGCTTCGACAAGTTCCTGGGCAAGTAGCAGTTCACCATCATCGTGCAGCGCCAGGTGTCGTTTTGATCGCTCAAGACGACACCTGGCGCTTTTCGGTGGGGATGTCGGCACCGTGGAATAGGGTTGGGACATGTTCAAGCAGAGGGTAGTGTTCGTGCACGGCGCCGGAAACTTTGGCGCTGCCGCGTGGCCGCGCCAGCACGGCATGGCACTGTCCTATGACGCCCTGTTCCTCCGGCGGCACGGCTACGATGCCGTCGCGGAGCCGCTGGAGTCCTCCTTCGCCGCAGACACCGCCATCATCCTGCGCTCCCTCGCCGATGACGGCCGCGGCGCCGCCGGCGGGCACGTTGTGGCCCATTCCCAAGGGGCAATCGCCGCCATGATGGCCGCGGTGGAAAGCCCGGACCTGGTCTTCTCATTGACCCTGGTGGAACCGGCGTGCCTGTCGCTGACCGCGGAACTGCCGGCCACAGCCGCCCACATCAGCTTGATGCAGCCCCTCTTCGAGGTGCGCCACCAGCTAAGCGACGAGGACTTCCAGCGCGAATTCGTCCGCCGGGTCTATGCCACGGACCTCCAGGAGCCGGCCACCGCCGAGGAGAAGAGGTCCGCCCGCAGGCTCCGGCTCCAGTCGCCGTCCTGGGAGGCGCCGCTGCACATCGTCCCCGGCGTGCCCACGCTGGTCCTGACCGGCGGCTGGGAGCCGCTGTATGAGGAAATCGCCGGGTACCTTCGGGAGACCGGCGCCCTGCACCGCGTTGCCACGGGAGGGCACCGGCCCCAGGACTCCCCGGAGGGGGACCAGGCAATCCGGCAGTTCATTCGGCAGGTCAGCCGGAGCCAGCCGGCCCGGGCGTCCTAGCTTTCCGCGGGAACCCGCAGCTCCGGCAGGTACACCTTGCCGCCCGCGGCCAGGAACTCCTCGCTCTTCTCCCGCATCCCCGATGCCACGCCGGCAAGCGCCGCTTGGGCCTCCGCGGAGCCGAATTCATCACGGATGTCCTGGCTGATCCGCATGGAGCAGAACTTAGGCCCGCACATCGAGCAGAAGTGCGCCGTTTTGGCGGGCTCGGCCGGCAGCGTCTCATCGTGGAACGCCTCGGCGGTGACAGGGTCCAGGGACAGCGCGAACTGGTCCCGCCAGCGGAACTCGAAACGGGCCTTGGACAGCGCGTCGTCCCGCTCGTGCGCGCCCGGGTGGCCCTTGGCCAGGTCCGCAGCATGGGCGGCGATCTTGTAGGTGATCACGCCGGTCTTCACGTCGTCCTTGTTGGGCAGGCCCAGGTGTTCCTTCGGGGTGACGTAGCAGAGCATCGCGGTCCCGTACCGGGCAATCTCGGTGGCACCGATGGCCGACGTGATGTGGTCATAGCCCGGGGCAACATCAGTCACCAGCGGCCCCAGGGTGTAGAACGGCGCGCCCTTGCACAGCTCTTGCTGGCGCTCGACGTTTTCCCGGACCAGGTGGAAGGGGACGTGGCCAGGGCCTTCCACCATCACCTGCACGTCGTATTCCCAGGCGCGCTGCGTCAGCTCGGCCAGCGTGTCCAGCTCCGCGAACTGGGCGGCGTCGTTGGCGTCAGCGGTGGAACCGGGGCGCAGACCGTCACCCAGGGAAAACGCAACGTCGTACTTCGCGAAGATCTCGCATAGCTCATCGAAGTGCGTGTACAGGAAGTTTTCCTGGTGGTGGGCCAGGCACCAGCCGGCCATGATCGAGCCGCCGCGCGAGACGATGCCCGTTACGCGGTTGGCTGTGAGCGGGACGTACCGCAGCAGCACGCCGGCGTGGATGGTCATGTAGTCAACGCCCTGCTCGCACTGTTCAATGACAGTGTCGCGGAAAATCTCCCATGTCAGCGCGTTGGCCTCGCCGTTGACCTTTTCCAGGGCTTGGTAGATCGGTACTGTCCCGATGGGGACGGGGGAGTTGCGGATGATCCATTCCCTGGTGGTGTGGATGTCGTCGCCGGTGGACAGGTCCATGACGGTGTCGGCGCCCCACTGCGTGGCCCACTGCAGCTTGTCCACCTCCTCCGCGATGGAGCTGGTGACCGCGGAATTGCCGATGTTGGCGTTGATCTTCACCAGGAAGGCCTTGCCGATGATCATCGGCTCGGACTCGGGATGGTTGATGTTGCTGGGGATGATCGCGCGGCCGGCGGCCAGCTCGCTGCGGACCAGCTCGACGTCGCAGTTTTCCCGCAGCGCCACGAACCGCATTTCCTGGGTGATGATGCCCTGCCGGGCATAGTGCATCTGCGTCACTGTCCGGCCGTCGACGGCGCGGCGGGGCACCGGCCGGGCGCCCTTCCATTCTGCAGAGGCGGCACCCCGGCGGACTGCCGAGCGGCCGTCATCGAGCAGGTTGCGCTCCCTGCCGGTGTACGCCTCGGTGTCTGCCCGTGCCTCAATCCACTCCGAACGGAAGGGCTGAAGGCCCCGGACGGGGTCGCTGCCCGGCCCCGCTGTCCGGTAGGTGCGGAACGGTTCGTTGGGCCGGCCGTTGGGGGATGGCTCAAGGGAAATTTCCGTTACCGGCACCCGGATCCCGGCGCCGGGATCTTCGATAAAGGCCAGCGAATGCGACTTCAGGGACTGGGTCACCTGAAGTGCTGTCTGAGCGTCCGCTGTTGTTTCTGCCTGGATTTGGGCAGCGTTTAACTGGGTGTTTTGTGTACTCAAGGGAATACTCACTTCCTTCGCCGGCATTACCCGGACAGGTTCAACGGTCGCAGGCCGCGTCAGCCCGATCTCAGCCCCTGCAGGGGCACCCGTGTGGTCAGGAACGAAGCTACCACAGGCCCCTGGGACCGCGTTGTCACAATCCGCGGTGCTAGCCTGTCCGGGCAATGAAAGGAAGTCCTGATGCCACAAGTCATTGAATTCAGCGGACCCGTCCTGACCGGACCCGACAGCATCCGGTACGGGCTTTGGTCCGTGGACGGGAGCCTCACCTTCACCCGTCCCGTGACGGAGCCGGGCAGGGTCCTCCATGGCTGGGTACTGCCGGGTTTCGTTGACGCGCACTGCCACATCGGGCTGGGACCGGGCGGCCCCGTTGACGCCGCCACGGCTGCGGAGCAGGCCCTGGCTGACCTCAACGCAGGAACCCTGCTGGTCCGTGACGCCGGTTCACCGGCCGACACCCGCTGGATGCAGGGCCGCGGGGATTTCCCGCTGCTGATCCGTGCCGGGCGGCACATCGCCCGAACGCGGCGCTACCTGCGCGGCTTCGCGGAGGAAGTGGAGCCGGAGGGCCTCGTGGAGGCCGTCCGCAAGCAGGCGCGCGACGGCGACGGCTGGGTCAAGCTGGTGGGGGACTGGATTGACCGCGGCGCCGGTGACCTGGCTCCTTCCTTTCCCGCCGCCGTCGTCCGTGACGCCGTCCAGGCAGCGCATGACGAAGGTGCCCGGGTGACCGCCCACTGTTTCGCCGAGGACACCCTGGACCAGATGCTGGATGCCGGAATCGACTGCATTGAACATGCCACGGGCCTCCTGCCCCGCCACCTGCCCCGGTTCGCCGAACAGGGCATACCGATCGTGCCCACCCTCATCAATATCGCCACCTTTCCGGACATCGCGGCGCAGGCGGATTCCAAGTTCCCGCGCTACGCCGCCCACATGCGCGCCCTGTGGGAACGCAGGCTGGAACGGGCGGCCGAGGCCCACGCAGCCGGCGTGCGCATCTTTGCCGGAACCGATGCCGGCAGCACAATCCGCCACGGCAGGATCGCGGACGAAATCCTTGAACTGCACGGCGCCGGCCTGCCAATGACGGCAGCACTGGATGCCGCATGCTGGGCCGCCCGGACCTGGCTGGGGGCGGGCGTCCTGGCGGAAGGAGCGCGGGCCGACGCGGTGGTGTGCCGGGAAGACCCCCGGGCCGTGCCGGAGACCATCAGGTCGCTTGAGCATGTGGTGCTGGGCGGCCGCATCATCCGCTGACCAGAGGGCCCTTGGGGACTTGGAATAAATTGAAGCTTCAAGTAATTTTAATGTGTGACAGGCCGCCATTGGGACGGCCTCCAACACAAGGAGCCATCAATGACCGCAGCAGCCAGCAGCCAGGATCTTCTTCCTGCCGACCTCGCCATGGGCACCGTGATGCTCAAGGTGGGCGACATGAAGCTCATGGCCGACTACTACCAGCGCGCGCTGGGACTCGAGGTGGTGGCTGAGCAGGACGGCGGACTCTACCTTGGCCGGCTCGGCAGGCCGCTGGTCCACCTGGCCCCGGCGCCGGGACTGCATATTCCCGGCAGGGGAGAGGCGGGCCTGTTCCACACCGCCCTGCTGTTCGAAGACCAGGCTTCCCTGGCCGCCACCGTCGCCACGGCCGCCCAGTACGAGCCGCGGTCCTTCACCGGCAGCGCCGACCACTTGGTGAGCGAGGCCTTCTATTTCACCGACCCCGAGGGCAACGGCATTGAACTGTACTGGGACCGCCCGCGCAGCAACTGGTCCTGGAACGGGACGGACGTCGTCATGGACAGCCTTGCCCTCCCGCCGCAGCGCTACCTGGAGCAGTACCTCACCGAAGAGTCGCTGGAAGGCCAGCGCCGGACAACCGCAGGCGTTGGCCACGTGCACCTCCAGGTGGGTGACGTCCAGGCCGCCCGGGACTTCTACGTGGGAACCCTCGGCTTCGAAAAGACGGCCGGCTGGCACGGGCAGGCATTGTTTGTTTCCGCCGGCCGCTACCACCACCACATGGCAATGAACGTCTGGAACAGCCGCGGTGCCGGGCCGCGCAAGGACACCCTGGGGCTCGGCGAGGTGCTGATTGAAGTTCCTTCAGGGGACGACGTCGGGGCGCTGGCGGACTGCCTCAAGGTTGCCGGAGTGGCCTCGCACCACACCGGTGCCGAGCTCCGCTTCGAGGACCCGTGGCGCAACCGGATCCGGGTAGCCGTCCGCTGACGGGTGGACTTGGCCCCCGTTTGCGCGGCGGGGCAGCACAGAAAGGGTCCGGCGTGCGCGGGCAGGCGGGCAACTACTAGGCTGATCCCGTACGGCCGGGCAGCGCCCGGCGCGCTGTCCCGCTAACGGAAGAAGGGCAACCCCATGGGCTTCACCGAGATCTTTGTCGCCACCCATGACGCCGCGCTGAAACGCGCCGGCATCCTCGACGAGGGCAGCGGCTCCGCGGCTGGCGGCCCTGCCGCCCATGCGGTGCGGATCCAGGGAATCAGCGACTTCGAGGTTGAGCAGCTGGGCGACCTGGCGGGAACGGCCGTCCACGCGGGCGGCGCCGACTACGAGCTGACCATGGTGGACGTTGCCAGCGACTCGCTCCTCGCCGTGCCGCCGGCCATGGTCCGCGCCCTGGCGGATCTGCTCTCATACGAAACCGAAGGCGAAGGCAACGTCCTCGACGACGTTGCCGAACAGTGGGCCGCCCAGGAGGACATGCCCTTCGACGCAGGCCAGGCCCGGACCTATGTGCAGCAACTGGCGCAGCTCGCCGCCGGAATCGACGATTCAGAACGGACCGGACTGTACGTCTGGTCCGCCTGAGCCGGGTCCTGGAACCCTTCGGCGCTCCCCGTATGGCCGGCGCGCCAGCCACGCCCGCGCCAAGTCGAATTAACCGCGCTCATCTGGCACAATGGACAGGTACTCGATCTGCGCGGCCCCTCTCTCCGCGTCCGGATCCTGTCCTTCGAGCCCGCAAGTACGGCCCGCCCCACGGGTGCAGAAAGCCGGGTTCACCCCTTTTCTGAAACAGGAGTGACCACAAAAGTGGCCGTAAAGATTCGCCTTAAGCGCTTCGGTAAGATGCGCGCACCGTACTACCGCATCGTCGTCGCGGACTCACGCACCAAGCGTGATGGCCGTGCCATCGAGGAGATCGGCAAGTACCACCCCACCGAAGAGCCCTCATACATCGAGGTCAACTCAGAGCGTGCCCAGTACTGGCTGTCCGTCGGCGCCCAGCCGTCCGAGCAGGTTGCCGCGATCCTGAAGATCACCGGTGACTGGCAGAAGTTCAAGGGCCTGCCGGGCCAGGAAGGCACCCTCAAGACCAAGGTCGAGAAGGAATCCTTCGTCGCCCCGGAGAAGGGCTCGGTCATCATCCCGGAAGCCATCACCAAGAAGGCCTCCAAGTCTGACGCTGCCGAGGCCCCTGCCGACGCCGAAGCTGAGACCACCGAGGCTGAGTAGATTGCTGGCAGAAGCGCTGGAGCACCTGGTCCGTGGAATCGTCGATTCCCCGGATGACGTCAAGGTCAGTTCGAAGAACAACCGCCGCGGGGATACCCTCGAGGTGCGCGTTCACCAGGATGACCTTGGACGGGTGATCGGCCGCCAGGGCCGCACGGCACGCGCACTGCGCACCGTGGTGGCAGCACTGGCCGGTGGCGAACCGGTACGCGTCGACGTCGTCGACACCGACCGCCGCCGCTGAGCGCTCGGCAACATTCAGTTCTTGCTCCGGCCCCTCCACCATCAGGTGGAGGGGCCGGTTTGCTTTCAACAACACAGTCCTTTCATCAGAAACACCACAACCCGGAACAGAGGAACAGATGCAGCTTCAGGTGGCGCGGATCGGCAAGCCGCACGGCATTCGCGGGGAAGTCACGGTCCAGGTGCTGACGGACGCCCCGGAGGACCGGTTTGTCCCCGGTACCACGTTCGTGGTTGAGCCTGCTGCGTCCGGTCCCCTCACTGTGAGCAGCGCCCGCTGGAACAAGGACATCCTGCTGCTCGGATTCGAGGAAGTGGCTGACCGCAACCAGGCTGAAACCCTTCGCGGCGCCAAGCTGTTCATCGAAACCGAGGAGCTTGACGAGGACGACGATGACGAGGGCTGGTACGAGCACGAACTGGTCGGCCTTGAGGCCAGGATCGGCTCCCGGGTGGTGGGCAAGGTGACGGCGCTGAACACCATGCCCGTCCAGGACCTGCTCATGGTCACCACCCCCGGCGGTGAAGAAATCCTCATCCCGTTCGTGGAACAAATCGTGCCGGAAGTCAACGTCGAGGAGGGCTACATCCTCCTCACCCCGCCGGACGGGCTCTTCGAACTGAACTCCGACGAAGCTGCTGCCCCCGAAACGGAAGGCAGGGACTAGATGCGGATCGACGTCGTCAGCATCTTTCCTGAATACCTTGCCCCGCTGGAACTCTCGCTGATCGGCAAGGCCCGCCAGGATGGAATCCTGGACCTGCACGTCCACGACCTGCGCAGCTTCACCACTGACAAGCACCGTTCCGTGGACGACACCCCGTACGGCGGTGGCGCTGGAATGGTCATGAAGCCCGAGCCCTGGGCGCAGGCCCTCACCGCCGTGGCGGAAGGGCGCCCGGATCCGCAGCGCAAGCCCGTGCTCATCGTTCCGTCCCCTGCGGGCGAGCGGTTCACCCAGGCCCTAGCCTATGAACTGGCGGAGGAGCAGCATCTGGCGTTTGCGTGCGGGCGGTACGAAGGCATCGATGAACGCGTCATCGAATGGGCGCAGGAACACTTCACCGTCCGCCCCGTCAGCCTGGGCGACTATGTGCTCAATGGCGGGGAAGTGGCCGTCCTTGCCATGGTGGAGGCCATCGGCCGCCTGCTCCCCGGCGTTGTCGGCAATCCCGAGTCCCTGGTGGAGGAATCCCACTCCGACGGGCTCCTGGAATACCCGGTCTACACCAAGCCTTCGGTCTGGCGGGACCGCGAAGTGCCGCCGGTGCTCCTCAGCGGCAACCATGGCAGGATCGCCCAGTGGCGCCGCCACGAACAGTACCGCAGGACGGCAGAGCGCCGCCCGGACCTCCTGCAGGGGTTCGACGCCGGCAGCCTCCCACGTGCCGACCGCACCGAATTGCACAACCTGGGCTACGACGTCGTGGACGGCCGCCTGGTCCGCCGCCCGGAACCGGACGCCGCACAGGAGGGTTAACCCCGGCGGAATTGGCGTAACCCTGCTGCTGTGGCAAAATTAACCCTTGTGTCTGCTGGGTCCGCACCTGCCACAGGGGGTAGCGCGGCCAACAGCGTGGCAACCGGCCCCATCAAGCCTTGAAGCGGCCGGACTACTTTACTTCGGCGGTGATGCCCGGCCTGCTTTCCAGTGGGCCGACTTGCCTGCCGTTACCCAAAGTGAATGACCTGTGGCGTTCACCAGGAGTGCAATCATGCATATTCTCGACTCCGTCGATGCAGCCTCGCTGCGCAACGATGTTCCCGAGTTCCGCGCGGGCGACACCCTGAAGGTGCACGTGAACATCATCGAAGGCAAGAACACCCGTGTCCAGGTCTTCCAGGGCTTCGTCCTGGGTCGCCAGGGCGATGGCGTTCGCGAAACCTTCACCGTCCGCAAGGTTTCCTTCGGTGTCGGCGTGGAGCGTACCTTCCCGGTGCACTCCCCGATCATCGAAAAGATCGAGGTTGTCACCAAGGGTGACGTCCGCCGCGCCAAGCTGTACTACATGCGTGCACTGCGCGGTAAGGCCGCCAAGATCAAGGAAAAGCGCGACTTCAGCTCCGCCAAGTAAGTCCAGCCCGGACTCACTGCCACGCCGGAGCGCGGCCGTAGCCGGCAAGCGCCGGAGCAACACCAGCGCCAGGATACGGACCATGCACCAGACAAAACGCCAGCCCCGCAAAAAGGGCTGGCGTTTTGTCGTTGCAGCGGCGTTGCTCCTTGCTGTTGCCATCAGCGGACTGGTCCGGTCACTGTGGCTGGATGTCTACTTCATCCCCTCGCAGTCCATGGAGCCGCTCCTGGAAGGCGGGGACCGCATCCTGGTATCGCGCACGGACTTCCAGTCCGAACCCATCCGGCGCGGGGACGTTGTCGTCTTTGACGGCCGCGGCAGCTTCGCCCCGCTGAATAGCGGCAAGGGCCCCTTCGCGGACGCCGCGGCGTCCGCCCTGCAGTGGCTCGGCGTCGCCGGCAGCGACACCACCTACGTCAAAAGGGCCATCGGCGTTCCAGGCGACACAGTGGTCTGCTGCGACGCTGCCGGGAAGGTCACCGTCAACGGCGTTCCCCTTGACGAGCCCTATGTTTTTCCGGGGGACGTGCCCAGCACCCAGAAATTCAGCACCCTGGTTCCGGAAGGCAGGCTATGGCTGATGGGGGACCACCGCTCCGTCTCCGCCGATTCCCGCAGCCTGCTCGGCGCCCCGGGCGGTGGCCTGGTGCCGCTGGACCGGGTGATCGGCCGGCCGGTCCAGATCCTTTGGCCGCTTGATAGATTTGCTCCTGTAGCACGGCCGCCCGCAACGGGGCCAACAACACAGAACGGACGGTAAATGCCCGAGAACCACGCGCGGAAACCTGAACCGCGCCACGACGGCGCTTCAGAAACGCCCGCCGTCCAGGCCTCCTCCACGTCGGCTCCGGGGGAGGATCCGGAGTCAACCGCACCCGTCCACCGGCGGAACCGGGCGGAGTCCAAGGCTGCCGGCAAGTCCACCGGCAACCCCTTCCTCGGGTGGCTGAAGGAAATCGCCACGGTGGTGGTCATCGCGGTGGTGCTGTCCTTCCTCATCAAGACCTTCCTCTTCCGGGCATTCTTCATCCCCTCCGAATCCATGGTGAACACCCTGGACGTGGACGACCGCATCTTCGTCAACCTCCTGGTCCCGGAACCGTTTGCCCTGAGCCGCGGGGATGTTGTGGTGTTCCGTGACACCAAGGGATGGCTGCCTCCGGCACCGGCCAAGGCACAGGGCCCGTTCACCTGGGTCCAGGACGGCCTCACGTTCGTTGGCCTCCTGCCGGACAATTCGGAGCAGCACCTGGTCAAGCGCGTCATCGGACTGCCGGGCGACCACGTGGTTTGCTGTGACGCCGGCGGTAAACTGACCCTTAACGGAACCTCGCTCGACGAGACCTACATCAATCCCGCCGAGGTGCCGCAGGTCCGCAACTTTGACGTCACCGTCCCGGAAGGCAAGGTGTGGGTGATGGGTGACAACCGGAACCACTCCGCCGATTCGCGCGCCCATATGGAGACCGACGGCGGATTCATCGACCTCAAGGATCTGGAAGGCAAGGCCGCCGTGATCGCGTGGCCGCTGAACAGGATCAAGACCTTGGACAACTATCCGGACGTGTTCAAGAACGTCCCGGCGGCGAAGTGACCATGTCCCCGGCAGTGCATGCTTCTCCATCGGTGGAGGTTTCACCGTCGGTGGAGGCTTCCCCGTCAGTGCAGGCTTCTCCGGCAGCGAAGGCGCGCGCAGCCTCCAAGCCGGTTGCACGTGGCGCCAAGGCGCCCACCCTGAGGTATGAGCGGACCTTCAAGGCCCAGGGCGTACGGTTCCTGGCCGGCGTGGACGAGGTGGGCCGCGGGGCCCTTGCAGGCCCTGTCAGCGTGGGAATCGCCGTCGTCGACCTGGAGCGCCAGAAGCCGCTGGCAGGCGTGCGGGACAGTAAACTGCTCAGCCCGGCCGAGCGGGAACGGCTGGATCCCCTGGTGCGGCGGTGGAGCGTGGCCTCAGCGGTGGGGCACGCCAGTGCGGACGAGATCGACTCCCTGGGGATCATTGCCGCCCTGCGGCTGGCGGGAACCCGCGCCTGGGGGAGCATCCTGGACGCCGGAACCATCCCGGACGCTGTGCTGCTGGACGGAAGCCACAACTGGCTTTCCCCGGCGGAACAGCTGTCCCTGTTTGACCAGCCCGTGCTGGAGGCGGGCTGCGAGGCTCCGGTCCACACCAAGGTCAAGGCGGACATGCAGTGCCTCAGCGTGGCCGCCGCCAGTGTCATCGCCAAAGTGGAGCGGGACCGGATGATGCGGGAACTGCACACTGAGTATCCCGATTATGGATGGGACATCAACAAGGGCTACGCCACCGCTGGCCACCGGAACGTGCTGCGTGCTGCCGGCCCCACGCCCTACCACCGGGTCAGCTGGCGGCTGTTCGGCGGGGAGCTGCAGGGCGTGGACGTCCCTGACGGGGAAGAGTCGTACGAAGACTGACTCCTGCGCCCGGCGCCAGGCGCGCCGCACATGGTGCAAGATGGAAGCATGAGTGCTGAAGATCTTGAGAACTATGAAACCGACATGGAGCTTCAGCTCTACCGTGAATACCGCGACGTCGTCGGCCTGTTCAGCTACGTTGTCGAGACCGAGCGCCGCTTTTACCTTGCCAACCACGTGGACCTCCAGGCCCGCAGCGCCGACGGCGAGGTCTACTTCGACCTGACCCTCCAGGATGCCTGGGTGTGGGACGTCTACCGTTCGGCCCGGTTCGTCAAAAGCGTCAGGGTCCTGACCTTCAAGGACGTCAACGTCGAGGAACTGCCCCGCAACGAGGAGCTGGCCCTGCCCAAGGATGTGGACCTGGGCAACTAGCGCCACCACTTTCCCTCCACATCAGGCCCTGTCCACATACGGCAGGGCCCTTCTGTCTCCCGCAGACCTCCGCCGCCAGGCTGGTTGCGGAGGTAGAAATGAAATCAAAAGACCTGTTGGGCAGGCACGGCGAGGACCTCGCCGCCGGCTTCCTTGAAGCTTTGGGCATGCTGGTGGTGGAGCGCAACTGGCGGTGCGCCGAGGGCGAGATTGACATCGTTGCCCTTGACGGCGATGCCCTGGTCATCGCCGAGGTAAAGACCCGCCGCTCCCTGGACTATGGCCACCCTTTCGAGGCAGTGGGCCCGGAAAAGCTGGCACGGCTGCACCGTTTGGGCGCTGCTTGGTGCCGGGACCGGGAACTGCGAATGCCGCTGCGCCGGGTGGACGTCATCGCCGTAGTGGACGACGGCGGCGGCGAACCTGTGGTGGAGCACCTCAAGGGGGTGGGGTGATGGCGCTTGGCCGCACCTACTCCATCGCCCTGGTGGGACTGAATGGCTACCTGGTCGAGGTCGAGGCGGATATCGGCCAGACGCTGCCGGCGTTTGTCATTTTGGGCCTGCCGGATGCTTCGCTGAACGAGGCCAAGGAGCGTATCCGTTCCGCCGCCAAGAACTCCGGCATCCCGCTTAGCCGCAGGAAGATCACCGCCAATCTCATACCCGCCTCGCTGCCCAAGCGGGGATCCGGGTTCGACCTCGCCGTGACCATGGCGGTGCTCCGGGCAGCGAACGACATCAAGCCCACCGGACGCACTGTCTTCATCGCTGAGCTGGGACTCGATGGAAGGCTGCGGCCCGTCCGTGGCATTCTGCCTGCGGTCATGGCGTCGGTCCAGGCAGGCTACTCCGAGATCGTGGTGGCACAAGCGAATTTTGCCGAGGCTTCCCTCGTCCCGGGTGCCAGTGTTCGCGGGTACCGCACACTGGCGCGGCTGGCCCTCGACTTCGGCGCTGATCCCCAGGAGCTTGCCCTGGATTTCGAACCGGACGACTCCGACGATCACGCGGATGGTGCTTCGCCGCCGGGGCCGTGTCCGGACATGGCAGATGTCTCCGGCCAAGGCGACGCCCGCAGGGCATTGGAAGTTGCAGCCGCAGGGGCACATCATCTGCTTCTCACTGGGCCGCCGGGTGCGGGCAAGACCATGCTGGCCGAGCGGCTGCCCGGTTTGCTGCCGGATCTTGGCGACCAGGAGTCCATGGAGGTCACCGCCATCCACTCGCTGTGCGGCCTGCCGGCCTCCGCGGTGCAGCTCCTGCGCCGCCCGCCCTTCGAAAACCCACATCATTCAGCCACCGCTGCAGCCATCATCGGCGGCGGCTCGGGTCTGCCCAGGCCGGGCGCTGCGTCCAGGGCCCACCGCGGTGTGCTTTTCCTAGACGAGGCCCCCGAATACGAACGGCGGGTCCTGGATGCCCTGCGCCAGCCGTTGGAGAGCGGAGAACTGGTGATCCACCGGTCTGCGGGCACGGCGGCCTATCCGGCCCGGTTCCAGCTGGTGCTCGCCGCGAATCCCTGCCCCTGCGGCAAGGCCTCGGGGAAGGGCCTGGACTGCACCTGCACGCCTATGATGCGCCGCCGTTACCTCGCCAGGATGTCCGGGCCGCTACTGGACCGGGTGGACATCCAGCTGCAGGTGGAGCGTGTGTCCCTGGCTGAGTTCGGACAGGCCGGTACCGAAGAGGACACCGCATCGATCGCGCGCCGGGTGCTGGACGCCCGTGCCAGACAGGCCGAACGCCTGCACTGCTTCGGCCTCGAGACGAACTCGCAGGTGCCGGGACGGGTCCTGCGTGGTGTCTTGCGGCTCCCGGCAGGTGCCACCCGGATCCTGGACCAGTCCCTGGAACGGGGAGTGCTCACCGCGCGGGGGTATGACCGGGTCCTCCGGCTTGCCTGGACCCTGGCGGACCTGGGGCACCGGGACGCGCCGGACACAAACGACATCGGGCAGGCGTTGGGCCTGCGGCAGGCCGCGGCGGTTGCGGCATGACAGGAGTGGCAGGACGGAGCGGGTTGAAGGAACTGGGTGTGGAAAAGGAACCGGGTGTGAAGAAGGAAACGGGTTTGGACGCGGAACGAGTGGCCCGGGCCGCGCTTTCGCGGCTGATGGAGCCGCAGGATACGGCCGGCCTGGCCCTCGTTCAGATCGCCGGGGCAATTGACGCCCTGCGCATCGCCACCGGCCAGATATCGGCAGGTCCCGACCTGGAGCGCGAGATCACCCTTCTGCTGGCGGACAGTGGTGCCGGCGGAAGCTGGGCGGGGCTGGCCGCCGCGCTGAAGCGCTGGCAGCCACGGCTTCCCGACCTTGCGCCGGAACGCGACCTTGCCACCATGGCACGCCTTGGTGGCCGTCTCATCATTCCAGGCGATGAGCTGTGGCCGGTCCAACTCGCGGACTTGGGAATCCAGGAGCCCATCTGTCTCTGGTGGCGCGGCCAGCAGCAGCCGTTGCCGGCCGTGGACAAATGCATCGCCCTTGTGGGATCAAGGGACAGCACCAGCTATGGAGCAGCCGTCACAGGGGATCTCGCGTACTCGCTGGCGCAGCGCGGCTTTACCGTGGTTTCAGGCGGAGCCTACGGGATTGATGCCCACGCCCACCGGGCAGCGCTTGCCGGTGGCTCCGCCGCCGTCCCCACCATCGCCGTCATGGCCGGGGGAGTGGACCGGTTCTATCCATCGGGCAACGATGATTTGCTGCGTTCTGTGGCAAACCAGGGCGCGGTACTGGCCGAGGTGCCGCCTGGGTCGGCACCGACCCGCTTCCGGTTCCTGCAACGGAACCGCCTGATAGCTGCCCTCTCCGCGGTGACCGTGGTGGTGGAGGCACGCTGGCGCTCAGGAGCACTCAACACGGCCCACCACGCCGAAACCCTGGGCCGCGCCGTCGGTGCCGTTCCCGGCTCGGTCCACAGCGCCAATTCCGCCGGCTGCCACCGCCTGCTTCGGGACGGGGGTGCCGTCTGCGTCACCGATGCAGCCGAGGTGGCCGAGTTGGCTTCACCCAGCGGAACGGCCCTGCCGGAACAGCGTACGGCGGAAGCCGCAGTGCAGGACGGGCTGACCCTGGAGGACCTGATCCTGCTGGACGCGCTGCCGCTGCGTTCCACCACTTCCGTGGAAAAGCTTTCGGCGGTGGCGGGCCTTGGCCAGGATTCGGTCCGGGCAGGACTGGGGAGGCTGGGGCTGCTTGGACTCGCTGTCTCCGAGCGGGGCGGGTGGAAACGCGGCAGGGGATGACCGTGTCTGCCTGGGGAGGAAGCCATGCAACTGGGAAGGTAGAGGAGTGGATAATGATGAACTGCCCGCGGAGCTCAGCGCGGCCCTGGACGGCTTTGCCGGTTACTTGTCAGGGGAACGTGCGGTATCGGCCCATACCCGGCGCGCTTACCTGGGTGATCTGCGCAGCCTCCTGTCCCATGCGGCATCAGAAGGCGTGGCAGGGCTGAACGACCTTGAACTGGGGACATTCCGCCGCTGGCTGGGCAATCAAAGCTCATCGGGGGCCTCCCGGGCGACCCTCGCGCGCCGGGCTGCTACGGCCCGGACGTTCACCGCCTGGGCGCTCCGTGAGGAACTCATCGACGTGGACCCTGCGCTGCGGCTCAAGGCACCCAAACGCGAAGGATCCCTGCCTGGCGTCCTGCAGGCCTCCCAGCTCACGCGGATCCTGGAGCGGCTCGAGATCTCGGCCTTTGAGGGCGAACCCATCGCCGTGCGGAACCGGGCCATGGTCGAACTCCTCTACGCCACGGGTATCCGGGTAGGCGAACTTGTGGGCCTGGACATCGATGACCTGGATCCGGACCGCCGGACGCTGCGGGTGATCGGCAAGGGCAACAAGGAACGTACCGTCCCGTTCGGAGTTCCCGCAGCCGTGGCCCTCGACGACTGGCTCCGGCGGGGACGCCGGGCACTGGCCAAGGACACCAGCGGACCGGCCCTTTTTCTCGGCGCCCGCGGTGCACGGGTGGACCAGCGCCAGGTCCGCGCCCTGGTCAATATGCTCTTTGAAGCACTGGGAGATACCTCCGCGACTGGACCCCACGCGCTCCGGCACTCTGCCGCCACCCATCTGCTCGACGGCGGAGCCGACCTTCGCGCGGTGCAGGAGATTCTGGGCCACAGCAGCCTGGCCACCACCCAGATCTACACTCACGTCTCGGTGGACCGCCTGCGGAAGAGTTATCAGCAGGCCCATCCCAGGGCTTGACCACCGCAGCTAATCGCACTGGCGTAATTCCATGAGGTACGGCACAATAAGAGTCACGTCCGGCAACTTTCAAGTACCGCTTGAAGCCCCTGTGGTTTCGTTCGGCGCGGCAAGTCCGGACACAGCTTTATCTGATACATCTGAATACAGGGAACCACCGCCGCAGTGAAGGCATGGCAGTTCCATCCAGGCAGAGGTCGTTGGGGAAGACGTACCTAGAGCTATGGAGGATGGAATGTCTATTGCAACGACCCGTGGTGTGCTGTTCGTTCACTCGGCCCCTACGGCGCTGTGCCCCCACGTTGAGTGGGCGGTCGGCGCTGTGGTGGACAAGCGGACGGACCTTGAGTGGACCGCTCAGCCAGCCGCGCCCGGAATGTTCCGGGCCGAGCTGTCCTGGACCGGCGCGCCCGGTACAGGTTCGAAACTGGCGTCCTGCCTCCGTGGCTGGGCGCACCTTCGGTATGAGGTTACTGAGGAGCCCAGCCAGGGCGTGGACGGCGGCCGCTGGTCGCACACCCCCGAGCTGGGAATTTTCCATGCTGTCACTGACGTCCATGGCAACATCATGGTGTCCGAGGACCGCATTCGGTACGCCTATGAGTCCGGCGCCGGCGACCCATCCGCCGTCTACCATGAACTGTCCCTCGCCCTGGGCGAAGCCTGGGATGAGGAACTTGAGCCGTTCCGCCATGCTGCCGAAGGCGCCCCGGTCCGCTGGCTCCACCAGGTGGGCTGACCGCCGTCGTCCATTCCCGGGCGGCTAAAACAGCAGCAACACTTCCATAGCACAAAGGAGGCCCCGCCAGCCGGCGGGGCCTCCTTTCGTATCCGGGACAACCCGCACGGACTACACGCTGCGGATGGCCACCACGGCGTTGTGACCGCCGAAGCCGAACGAGTTGCTCAGCGCCACGATGCTGCCTGCGGGCAGTTCGCGGGCGGAGGTGACAACGTCGAGCGGGATTTCAGGGTCCTGGTTTTCAAGGTTGATGGTGACCGGGGCCTTGCGCTCATGGACGGCCAGGACGGTGAGGACAGCCTCCACGGCACCGGAGGCGCCCAGGAGGTGGCCCATCTGCGACTTGGTGGCGGAGACGGCCACGTTCTCCACGTGGGCGCCCAGGGCGGCACGCAGCGCCGTGTACTCGGGCTTGTCGCCAACGGGGGTGGAGGTGGCGTGCGCGTTCACGTGAACCACGTCTTCAGCGTGGATCCGGCCATCGAACATGGCAGCCTTCAGCGCGCGGGTGGCGCCCAGCCCTTCGGGGTCCGGGGCCGTGATGTGGTAGGCGTCCGCCGTAACCGAGGTACCGGCGAGCTCGGCATAGATGCGGGCTCCACGGGCAAGCGCGTGTTCCTCTGCTTCGAGGACCAGGGCGCCGGCGCCTTCACCCATGACGAAGCCGTCACGGGCAGTGTCGTACGGACGGGAGGCACGCTCGGGCTCGTCGTTCCGGCGGGACAGGGCCTGCATGGATGCGAACGCTGCCAGCGGCATGGGGTGGATGGCGGCTTCCGCGCCACCGCACATCACCACGTCTGCCTTGCCGGAGCGGATGAGTTCCAGGCCGAGGTGCATGGCCTCGGTGCCCGAGGCGCAGGCAGATACGGGCGTGTGGGCGCCGGCTCGGGCGCCAAGATCCAGGCTGACGGCCGCGGCAACACCGTTGGGCATCAACATGGGGACGGTCATGGGCAGGACCCGGCGCGGGCCCTTTTCCTTGAGGGTGTCCCAGGCGTCCAACAAGGTCCAGACGCCGCCGATGCCGGTGGCAAAGGCCACGGCAAGCCGGTCCTGGTCGAATTCCGTGATGCCGGAATCAGCCCAGGCTTCGCGGGCGGCGATGACGCCGAACTGCGTGGAGGGGTCCATCCGCTTGGCCTCAACGCGGCTCAGCACGTCGAGGGCCGGCGTGCTGCACCGGGCGGCGAAGTGGACAGGGAGCTCGTACTTGGCTACCCAGTCGTCCTCGAGGGTGCGGGCACCGGAGACCCCTTTGAGGGCGTTGTTCCACATGGTGGGGACATCGCCGCCGATGGGCGTGGTGGCACCCAGACCGGTAATGACTACTTTGCGTGTCATGGGATCACTCTTTCGTCGGTGGGGAATCCGGCTGCGTCCGCCGCAGGGTCCCGCACATGTTGATGATCGGCCAGTCCCGGTCGGGGTACTGCGCCGGATAAATGCGGCGGGCTGCCGGTCCGGTCAATCCGGACCGGCAGCCCTGCCAAGCCGTAAGACGGCGAAAAGCCTGTGACTAGGCCTGTGCTCCGGCAATGAAGCTGACAGCGTCGCCAACAGTCTTGAGGTTCTTGACCTCTTCGTCCGGAATGCGGACGCCGAACTTTTCCTCGGCGTTGACCACGATGGTCATCATGGAGATGGAGTCGATGTCCAGGTCCTCAGTGAAGGACTTGTCCAGCTCGACGGCCTCCGGGGCCAGGCCGGTTTCCTCGTTGACGATTTCAGCCAGGCCGGCCAGGATCTCTTCGTTGCTAGCCATGTGTGGCTCCTTTTCTTGTATTGCCGGCAGAGGCTGCCGGAAACGGTCCAGGCCGCGGTTGCGGCCCTTGGGCGTATCTAGGGAAGGACAACTACCTGTGCGCCGAACACCAACCCGGCACCGAAACCGATCTGCAGGGCCAGCCCGCCGCTCAGTCCGGGGTTCTCCTGAAGGAGCCGGTGCGTTGCCAGCGGGATGGAGGCAGCGGATGTGTTGCCGGCCTCGGCAATGTCCCGTGCCACTGTAACCGTCTCGGGCAGCTTCAGCTTCTTCACCATCTCGTCGATGATGCGCATGTTGGCCTGGTGGGGGATGAAGGCCACCAGGTCTTCGGCCTCGATGCCGGCGGCGTCGAGTGCCTGCTGGGCCACCTTGGCCATCTCCCACACTGCCCAGCGGAAGACGGTCTGGCCGTCCTGCCGGAGGGTGGGGTACAGCTCCTGCGCCTCTTCCAGAAGCGCGAGGTCGCCCGTGGAGTCGGACTGGCGGGCGGCGAGTCCCAGGTCGCGGACATCCAGCAGGGAGCGGGTCATGCCAATGGCATTCCACTTGCTGCCGTCAGAACCCCACACCGAGGGGGCGATGCCCGGCGTGTCGGAGGGGCCGACGACGACGGCGCCGGCACCGTCCCCAAGGAGGAAGGAAATGGTGCGTTCGCGGTTGTCGATGACGTCCGACAGCTTCTCTGCGCCGACCACCAGGACATACTTGGCGGCGCCGGAGCGGACCAGGGCGTCCGCCTGGGCAATGCCGTAGCAGTAACCGGCACAGGCCGCGGAGATGTCAAAGGCAGGAGCCGGAGTGGCCCCGATCCTGTCGGCCAGGCTGGCTGCGGCGGAGGGCGTGGCGTAGGGGTGGGTCACGGTGGAGACAATCACGGCACCCAGGTCCGAGCCATCAATGCCGGCCTTCTCCATGGCTTCGCGGGCCGCTCCCTCAGCCATGTCGATCACGCTAACGTCGGCAGCAGCGCGGTGGCGGGTGATGATGCCCGTGCGCTGGCGGATCCACTCATCAGAGGAATCGATCCACTGGCATACGTCCTCGTTGGTGACGATGACATCCGGCCGGTAAGCCCCCAGGCCCACGATCCGGGTGTGCTCCTGGATGGGAGCCTGCTTCAGTGTGGGAACGCTCATGCGTTGCCCTCCAGTTCTGCGAAGAGCGCCAGCGCGGCGGAAAGGTCGTCGGGGGTCTTGACTGCAACGGTCTTGACGCCGGGCATCCCGCGCTTGGCGAGTCCGGCCAAGGTGCCCGCAGGAGCCAGCTCGATCAGGCCGGTGACGCCGCGCTTCACCATGGTCTCCATGCACAGGTCCCAGCGCACCGGGCGGGACACCTGGGCGATCAGGCTTTCGACGGCGGCGCCTCCGTCGGTGACTTCCCCGCCGTCGTAATTCGACAGGAGGGGCACCTTCGGGGCCACCGGGTTCAGCTGCGGCGCCAGCGCCTCCAGGGCGGCGACTGCAGGGGCCATATGGCTGGTGTGGAATGCGCCGGCAACCTTGAGCGGAATGACGCGCGCCTTGGCGGGCGGGTTGTCAGCAAGCGCTTTGAGCTGTTCAAAGGTACCTGCGGCAACTGTTTGGCCGGCACCGTTGACGTTTGCCGGTGTGGCACCGGATGCCTCGATCGCCGCAAGCACCCCTGCGGGGTCACCGCCCACGACAGCGCTCATGCCGGTGGGTGTGACGGCTGCCGCGGCGGCCATGCTGTTGGCGCGCTCCCGGACAAACGTCATGGCTTCCTGCTCCGTCAGCACTCCGGCGAGGGCGGCAGCGGTGATCTCACCCACCGAGTGGCCGGCCAGGATGACCGGAAGGGAGTTGAGTTCAACATCGAAGAGGGAGGCGGCGGTGACCAGCCCCGCGGCAACGATCAGGGGCTGCGCCACGGCAGTGTCCTTGATGGTTTCCTCGTCGGAGGTAGTCCCGTGGGCGATCAGGTCGATCCCTGCGATGTCACTCAGGGAGGCCAGTTGGCCTGCCACCGAGGGTAGTTCCAGCCAAGGGGCCAGAAAACCCGGGGTCTGTGAGCCCTGTCCAGGGCAGACTATTGCAAGCACGTAACCAGCTTTCCAAATTACTGTGTGATCCAGCGGTGTTTCTCCGCACCAAGCTCACGGGGTCAGGTTGTAGGAAGTCTACAATGCCTCAGGCCTGGTTCCGGGAAGCCTGCCGCTCCGTGGCGGCCTTCGGCGGGGCTGAAAGACGGCCCACGACCAGTGCCGCCTGCAGCACGAACGCCTCACGCGGGAGCAGCGGGTCCCAGCCGGTGACGTCGCAGACCCGCTTCAGCCGGTACCGGACGGTGTTCGCGTGGACGAAGAGTTCGCGCGCCGTGGCCTCCAGCGAGTGGCCCAGTTCCAAGTACGTTCCCAGCGTTTCCACCAGGCCGTTGGAGGCCGCCAGGAGCGGCCGGTAGATGTTCTTCACCAGGGAACGGCGGGCAGCGTCGTCGCCGGAAATAACCCGTTCCGGCAGCAGGTCATCGGCGGCCACCGGACGGGGTGCGGACGGCCAGGCCCGGGCAGCGGTCAGCCCGGCAAACGCCGATTGGGCGGAGCTGCTGGCCTCCAGCAGCGAGCTGGCCTCCGGGCCATAGACCACAGGCCCGGGGGCGAACATGTCGCTCAGCTTCACGTACGCGGTTTCGCGGTCCTGGACCCCGCCAAGGATAAGGATCAGCCGGTCGCCCTGGATCCCCACCAGCGCATCCTCGGCGTACCGCCCAGCCATTCGGCGCAGCTCGCTGACGTAGCTGGCGCTGGGTTCGGACGGCGAATTGCCCACCATGACCGTGAACCGTTCCTGCGCCTTCCAGCCAAGCGCTGCAATGCGTGAGCGCAGTGCGTCGGTGTTTTCGCCGCGCAGGATCGCATCCACGATCAAGGCTTCCAGGCGCGTGTCCCAGGATCCGCGGGACTCGGCAGCCCTGGCGTAAACATCTGCGGCTGCAAAGGCGACTTCCCGCGAGTAGCGCAGCACCGCCTCGCGAAGGGACGGCTGGTCTGCCTCCGGTGCGATGACCGGCACCTGGTCCTCCACCACCTCCACCACGATCCTGATCAGCTGCAGTGCCTTCTGGAGGCTGATGGAACGGGTCAGCTCAGTGGGGGCGGTCCCGAAGACGTCGGTGAGAATCCACGACGGCGAGCTGGGCCGCTCATACCAGGTGACAAAGGCCGCGATTCCGTTCTGCGCCACCATGCCCAGGGCCGACCGCTCGTCAGCGCTGAGCCGGCTGTACCACGGCAGCGACTGCTCCAGCTTGCGCATGGTGGCGGTGGAGAGCTGTCCCACATTGGCACGAAGCTGCTTGAGGGTCTCGGACTTCTCCGGGGTGACCTTCGGTGCGGGCGGTTTCCGCTTCGAAGACGGGCTTGCTGGTGCTGGCATTCTTTGAGCATACGGCCACCGCCCCGCAAGCTCCATTTGTGCGAAGGCTACAATTCGCTTTGCGCTGCGTCACAGCGCTCCGGCTGCTTTTGAAACGAACGACGGCGGCCCTCACCTTGTGGGGTGAGGGCCGCCGTCGTTCGCTGCTGGTTCCGCTGTCCAGCCCGAAGGCTAGGCTTCGCCTCCGGCGTTGCCGGTGGTGCCGGCATTGACGTTGAGCAGCTTGTACTTCTCGATCGCCTTCACCGGGGCGTCGACATCCACCTCGCCGCGGCGCGCCAGCATTTCAAGGGCACGGACCACGATGGAGTGGGTGTCGTTCTTGAAGTAGCGGCGGGCTGCTGCGCGGGTGTCGGAGAAGCCGAAGCCGTCGGCGCCGAGGGTGGCGAATTCGTTGGGGACGAACTGCCGGATCTGGTCCGGGACTGCTTTCATGTAGTCGGAGACGGCGACGATGGGGCCGGTGGCTCCTTCGAGTTGCTGGGCGACGAAGGGGACGCGGGCGGGCTGGCCGGGGTTGAGGAAGGCTTCTTCTTCGGCGGCGAGGCCGTCGCGGCGCAGTTCGTTCCAGGAGGTCACGGACCAGACGTCGGCGGAGACGTTCCAGTCATCGGCCAGTACGCGCTGGGCTTCGAGGGCCCAGGGTACGGAGACGCCGGAGGCGAGGATCTGGGTGCGGGGACCGTCGATCTTTGCCGGGGCGAGCAGGTAGATGCCCTTGATGACGCCTTCGACGTCGAGGTTCTCCGGTTCTGCGGGCTGGATGATGGGTTCGTTGTACACGGTGAGGTAGTACATGACGTTCTTATCCGTCGAGTTTTCCCCGTACATCCGTTCCAGGCCGGAGCGGACGATGTGTCCGATCTCGTAGCCGTAGGCGGGGTCGTGGGTGAGTACGGCCGGGTTGGTGGAGGCCAGCAGGGGGGAGTGGCCGTCGGCGTGCTGGAGGCCTTCGCCGGTGAGGGTGGTCCGTCCCGCGGTGGCGCCGATGATGAAGCCGCGGGTCATTTGGTCCGCTGCTGCCCAGAAGGCGTCGCCGGTGCGTTGGAAGCCGAACATGGAGTAGAACACGTAGACCGGGACCAGGGGGATGCCGTGGGTGGCGTAGGAGGTTCCGGCGGCGGTGAACGCTGCCACGGCGCCGGCTTCGTTGATGCCGGGGTGGATCAGCTGGCCCGCGGGGGACTCCTTGTACGCCAGGACCAGATCACGGTCCACCGACAAGTAATTCTGGCCCTTGGGGTTGTAGATCTTCGCCGTGGGGAAGAACGCGTCCATGCCGAAGGTGCGGGCTTCGTCGGGGATGATCGGGGCGATGTGCTTGCCGAAGTTCTTGTCCCGCATCAGGTCCTTGAGCAGGCGGACGAACGCCATGGTGGTGGCGGCCATTTGCTTGCCCGAACCGCGCTTGGCCACCTCGTAGGACTTCGCCTCGGGCAGCACGATCTCAGCGTGGGTGTTGCGGCGCTCCGGGACTGATCCGCCCAGCGCGGCACGGCGCTCCATCATGTACTTGATTTCCGGGGCGTCGTTACCGGGGTGGTAGTACGGCGGCCGGTACGAGTCGTTCTCCAGCTGCTCGTCCGTAATGGGGATCCGGAGGTGATCGCGGAATTTCTTCAGGTCGTCCAGAGTGAGTTTTTTCATCTGGTGGGTGGCGTTGCGGCCTTCGAAGTGGGGGCCGAGGCCGTAGCCCTTGACGGTGTGGGCGAGGATGACGGTGGGTTTGCCCTTGAATTCGGTGGCGGCCTTGTAGGCGGCGTAGACCTTGCGGTAGTCGTGGCCGCCGCGTTTGAGGTTCCAGATCTGGTCATCGGTCAGGTCCGCGACGAGGTCTTTGGTCTGCGGGGTTTTGCCGAAGAAGTGTTCGCGGACGAACCCGCCGGATTCGGCCTTGTAGGTCTGGTAGTCCCCGTCGACGGTTTCGTTCATGATCTTCACCAGGGACCCGTCGGTGTCGCGGGTGAGCAGGTCATCCCATTCCCGGCCCCAGACGACCTTGATCACGTTCCAGCCCGCGCCGCGGAAGAACGCTTCGAGTTCCTGCATGATCTTGCCGTTGCCCCGGACCGGCCCGTCCAGGCGCTGGAGGTTGCAGTTGATCACGAAGTTCAGGTTGTCCAGGTTCTCGTTCGCGGCGAGCTGGAGCAGGCCGCGGGACTCGGGCTCGTCCATTTCACCGTCGCCCAGGAACGCCCAGACCTGCTGGTCGGAGGTGTCTTTCAGGCCGCGGTTGTGCAGGTAGCGGTTGTTCTGGGCCTGGTAGATCGCGTTCATCGGCCCGATGCCCATGGACACGGTGGGGAATTCCCAGAAGTGCGGCATCAGGCGCGGGTGCGGGTAGGAGGACAGGGCGTGGCCGGCGCGGGACTTTTCCTGCCGGAACCCGTCCATGTCTTCCTCGGAGAGCCGGCCTTCCATGAATGCCCGGGCGTACATGCCGGGGGAGGCGTGGCCCTGGAAGAAGACCTGGTCCCCGCCGCCGGGGTGATCCTTGCCGCGGAAGAAGTGGTTGAACCCGACCTCGTACAGGGTCGCTGCGCCGGCGTACGTGGAGATGTGCCCGCCGACGCCGATGTCGGGCCGCTGCGCCCGGTGCACCATGACCGCGGCGTTCCACCGCATGTAGGCCCGGTAGCGGCGTTCGTATTCCTCGTTGCCCGGGAACTCTGCTTCCTGGTCCACCGGGATCGTGTTCACGTAATCGGTGGTGGTCACCATCGGCACACCCACGCTCTGCGCGCCCGCGCGCTGCAGCAGGCTCCGCATGATGTATTGGGCACGCTCGGTACCCTGTTCCCTGATCAACGCATCCAGGGACTCAACCCACTCGGCAGTCTCTTCCGGATCACGATCAGGCAGCTGGTTAGTCAACCCGCTGAGGATATGGGAGGTCTCTTCTCCTGCAGCCACGTCCAACCTCTCTTTGCGCGCATGAATCGGCGCACTCAGGCCAGGCAGGGTGACTGCCCGGCGTATATACGCCGTGTGCGACGTATCGGTTACAACAGCCCGGTTATGTGTGCCGGGCAGCTTCCTAGCGCTCCTATGTCTGCACGGAGTCACACGGTTGTCGTCCCGCAGGCATAGTTGTCACCAGCCACTCTAGCCCTGACGCGAACCCGATGCGTAGCTGCGGCCCCGGCGCTCCAGTTGTATTTCGTTCGTCATACTGGTTGTGTGACCAAAAGCCCCTGCGACGGGGCTGTTGTCGCGGGATGTGACGCAGAATATGCGCAATCCCGGGGGCGGCAGCTTGAAGCGCAGGCACAAAGGGTGTTGGCTTGGGAGTAATGGAAATCACTATGCACACCGCATATATGAGGTATTGGAGGAACACGTGAGCGAGGCCGACGCCGCCACTTCGGTAAATGTGGCGGAAAAATTGGGTTTCAAAAACGGGGATCTGATTCAGGAGTTCGGTTACGACGACGATGTCGATTTCGACTTGCGTGACGATATTGAGGACTTCACCGGTTCCGAGATGCTGGACGAGGACGACCATGAAGTGGCGGACGCCGTCATCCTGTGGTGGCGCGACGGCGACGGAGACCTGGTGGACAGCCTGGTGGACTCCCTCACCACCCTGAGCGAAAGCGGCGTCGTCTGGGTCCTCACCCCCAAATCCGGCAGGGACGGCTACGTCTCACCCGCAGACATCCAGGAGGCCGCACCAACCGCCGGCCTGCATGTCACCACCTCCGCCGGAGTTTCGAAGGACTGGAGCGCCACCCGCCTGGTCAGCAGGAAGAACAAGTGACGGCAGCGGTTGAGGCCGCTTCTCCAGCTGTCCCTGCGCTGGGAGCAACAGCACCTGACTTCGAGCTCGCCAACCAGTATGGCGAGCCGGTGCGGCTGTCATCCTTCCGCGGGCAAAACGTGGCGTTGGTTTTCTATCCCTTTGCGTTCTCCGGCATCTGCACCGGAGAACTGTGCGAAATACGGGACAACCTGGGCATGTTCGAAAACTCGAACGCGGTGGTCCTGGGCGTGTCCGTGGACAGCAAGTACAGCCTCCGCGCGTACGCGGCCCAGGAAGGCTACAACTTCGACCTCCTCGCCGACTTTTGGCCGCACGGAGCGGTGGCCACAGCCTACGGAGTGTTCGACGCCGGCAGCGGCATGGCCAAACGGGCCACCTTCATCATCGATTCCCAAGGCAAGGTCCGCTACAGCGTGGTGAATCCACGGGGCCAGGCGCGCGACTTCAACGAGTACCGCACCGCCTTGGCGGACCTGAAGCAGGCCTGAGACGTCATGCCCGGGCAGCGGCGGGGGACGGGCCTTACCGGCTTTGCCAGCAGGCCGCCGGTCCTCCCTGTGCCGCCATCCGGGGAGGAACTGGCGGTTCTGGTCCAGATCCGGGACCTGCTCGCCGGCGCCCCGTTCGCCCTGCTGACGGGCGCCGGGCTCAGTACCGACTCCGGCATTCCGGACTACCGCGGTCCGGACTCGCCGCCCCGGTCGCCCATGACGTACCAGGAGTTCGTCCGCCACGCAGCAAACCGGCAGCGTTACTGGGCCAGGAACCACATCGGATGGTCGCACATGCGGCACGCCGACCCCAACCAGGGCCACTACTCCGCCGCCGAACTGGAACGGCGCGGCTACCTCACCGGGCTTATCACGCAGAACGTTGACCGGCTGCACCAGGACGCGGGCAGCTCAAACGTCGTCGACCTCCATGGCAGGTATGACCAGGTCATCTGCCTTGACTGCGGACGTACCTACTCGCGACGGCTCCTTGCCGGTGTTTTCGAGGAACTGAACCCGGATTTCCTGGAACGGGCCGCAGCCACCGGCCTGGTGGAAGTGGCGCCGGACGCTGACGCCACCGTTGAAGACCAGGCCCTCATTGACAGCTTTGTGGTGGCTGTTTGTCCTGCCTGCGGCGGAACCCTGAAGCCGGACTTCGTCTACTTTGGGGAAAATGTCCCTAAAGACCGGGTTGAACGCTCATACGCCATGGTGGACCAGGCAGCTGCCCTGCTGGTTGCCGGTTCGTCCCTGACGGTCATGAGCGGCCTGCGGTTCGTCAGGCACGCCGCCAAGGAGGGCAAGCCCGTGGTCATCATCAACCGTGGTGCCACCCGGGGCGACGACAAGGCAACCATCAAGCTCGAGGCAGGGGTCAGCCAGGCGCTGCAATACCTTGCGGCTGAACTTCCCTCCCTTTAGGAAGCGTTTCCTGCCGATTCGCGTTTCCTGCCTCCAGTCCGGTAGAGTCTATGTTCGTTGGTTGCGGCGGAACGGCCGGGATCAACGCGATTTGGGTCTTTAGCTCAGCTGGTAGAGCGCCACGTTTACACCGTGGATGTCATCGGTTCGATCCCGGTAGGACCCACCAGCAAAACCCCGTTGCCCGCCCACCCGGCGAAGGCAGCGGGGTTTTTTCTTGCCGGTCCTCCTGTAGGCCGATTGTCTGACCCTTGCCATAGGTTGCAGCAATGGAACACGTCATAGTGCACACAGACAGCGACGGGATGCCGACGGCGGTGCTGAGCAGGGGCAGGGAATGGGCCGTGGGTGCCGAGCCAGTCAGATGGTTCGAGCGCATCAACTGGTGGGAAACCAGCCGCCGGATGCCAAAGGGCAGCGGCGGAGTGGACGTGGAGGTCCTTCAGCTGCAGGTCAGGCTGGGAAACAACGCCAAGTCGGCCCTGGCCACCATGTACCTGCAGCGCGACGGCCTGGGAGGCGGGTGGCGGCTGAGGGAATCCGCAGCAGGGGCGGCCTGAGGAGCCGCTCGCCGCCGGCCGATCGCGGGCATTGGAAAACCCTCCACCGCGACTATTGGGGGATGCCGCGGGGGAGGGCTTGGGATGAATATACCGTGAACTGCCGGAAACAAAAAGCTGTCCGCATTTCATGACTGTCACTTGGGCATGGCGCCCATGGCTTTGGGCGGAGCTTTGGCTGCGACAGTGGGTACCGCTTATTGCCGGACGGGGATGAACACCCGTGGCTGCTCCGTCCAGGTATCGGCCATTTGGGACATAGTGCGCCGCATGATCCGGTCGGACGCTTCACGGGCAGCTTCGGCGTCACCCCTGGCTATCGCCTCCGCCACGTCCTCATGCCACTGCAGGGCTGCCTTGTGCGGGTGGTCCGGCATCAGTCCGTGGACAGTACGGCCGGTCAGGGTTTCGGCCACCTGGCCCATGAGGTTGGCGAACATCTCGTTACCCGAACCCGAGAGCAGCAGCGAGTGGAACCGGATATCCAATTCCAGGAAGCGGGAAACTTCCCCGTTGTTGCCGGCCTCCCGCATGGCATGGGCAACATCCACGAGCTCCATCCGCAACGGGGCCGGGGCGTTCTGTGCTGCCAGTTCGGCAGCCGCCGGCTCCACCGCGGCCCGCAGTTCGGCAAGGGAGCGCAGCTGCGCGCCGCGGGCATCGCTGGCCAGCCGCCACCGGATTACCTGCGGGTCGAAGGGATTCCAGCGGCTTGCCGGCAGTACCCGGATGCCCACCCGCTTGGTGGTCTCCACCAGCCCCAGCGACTGCAAAACCCTGACTGCTTCCCGGATTACCGAACGGGAAACCTTCAGTTCATCCTCAAGCTGCTCGGCGAGCATGACGTGGCCGGCAGGGAGGTCCCCCGAGATAATCCGGGTGCCCAGGTTTTCGATGGCACGGTGGTGGAGGCTGCTGGTCATGCTGCTAAGCCTAGTTGTTGGAAACCCCGCGTTTGCAGCCGGGAACTGTGCAGGCCGGGCGTCTGGGAAGGGAGCGGGGTGGGTCCCGGGCAGTCGTCCTAGACTGGCAACGACACACAACGGGTTCCATGACGCGGACGTTACTTTCGCGTCACCGCCAGAATATATATGCTTTATTCCGACCCCCTGATCTGCCCCGGTGACTTCCCGCCTGCGGAAGCCGGCAGCCGAGGCGAACAATGAATTGGAGTTATTGATGTCTGCACACATCGGTGTCACCGGCCTCGCCGTCATGGGCGCCAACCTGGCGCGCAACCTGGCCCGCAACGGATTCACGGTTGCCCTGCACAACAGGTCCGTGGAGAAGACGGACGCGCTGCTGGAAAAGCACGGTTCAGAGGGTGACTTCATCCGGACTGAAACCCTGCAGGAACTGGTTGATTCCCTGGAGAAGCCGCGCCGCGTGCTCATCATGGTGAAGGCCGGCAAGCCCGTGGACTCCGTCATCGAGCAGTTGGAGCCGCTGCTGGAGCCGGGCGACATCATCATCGACGCCGGCAACTCCCACTACGAGGACACGCGCCGCCGGGAAGCGGCGCTGGCCAAGAAGGACCTGCACTTCGTGGGCGTCGGTGTCTCCGGCGGCGAGGAAGGCGCCCTGAACGGCCCGTCCATCATGCCCGGCGGCTCCAAGGAGTCCTACAAGGCCCTTGGCCCGCTGCTGGAGAAGATCTCCGCAAAGGTCGACGGCGAGCCCTGCTGCGCCTGGATCGGCACCGACGGTGCGGGGCACTTCGTCAAGATGGTCCACAACGGCATCGAGTACGCCGACATGCAGGTCATCGGCGAAGCCTTCGACCTGCTCCGTTCCGGCGCAGGCATCGAGCCCGCGGAGCAGGCGAAGATCTTCTCCGAGTGGAACAAGGGCGAGCTGTCCTCCTTCCTGATCGAGATCTCTGCCGAGGTCCTGGGCCACGTTGACGCCAAGACCGGCAAGCCGTTCGTCGACGTCGTCGTTGATGCCGCAGGCCAGAAGGGCACCGGCCGCTGGACCGTTATCTCCGCGCTGGAACTTGGCTCGCCGGTGTCCGGCATCGCCGAATCGGTTTTCGCCCGCGCCCTCTCCTCCCAGGCCGCACAGCGCAAGCTGGGCCAGGAACTGCTGGCCGGCAACGAGGCAACCGTCGAGATCCCCGAGACGTTCGTTGAGGACGTCCGCCAGGCCCTCTACGCCTCCAAGCTGGTCTCCTACGCCCAGGGGCTGGACATGCTGACCTCCGCTGCCAAGGAATACGGCTGGGACCTGAAGCTTGACGAAATCGCCTCCCTGTGGCGCGCAGGCTGCATCATCCGGGCCGAGCTGCTCAAGGACATCACCAAGGCCTATGCCGCTGACGAGAAGCCTGCAAACCTGCTGTTCGGCCCGGCGTTCACCAAGGCCATCGCCGACGCCCTGCCGGCCTGGCGCCGCGTCGTTGCCACCGCCGTCCAGCTCGGCATTCCGGTGCCGGTGTTCTCCTCATCGCTGGCCTACTACGACGGTCTGCGCCGCAAGCGCGTAGCCGCCGCCCTGATCCAGGGCCAGCGCGACCTGTTCGGTGCACACACGTACGGACGCATCGACACCGAAGGCACCTTCCACACCCTGTGGGGCGAAGACAAGTCCGAAGTTGAAGCGGTGGACACGCACTAGCAACTGCCGCCGTACAGCAAGAGGCGGGCAGTTCCCCGGTTTCCCGGTGGAACTGCCCGCCTCTTGCTGTACCTGCTATTGGATCAAATGCGGTATTCGATGTCGTACTCGGCCGGATCAACCGCGGGCTTGGTTTCCCGCTGCGCATCCCGGTGCCGCCACTTGGCGGGAACCCCGGTGACGATCGATTCCGGCGGCGCGTCCTTGACCACCACTGCGTTGGCGCCTATGGCACTGTCGCGGCCGATGGTGATTGGCCCCAGGACCTTGGCTCCGGCCCCGATGGTGACCCGGTCGCCGATGGTGGGGTGCCGCTTGATCCTGGCCAGGGAGCGCCCGCCGAGCGTCACTCCGTGGTAGATCATCACGTCCTCGCCGATCTCGGCGGTCTCACCAATCACCACGCCCATGCCGTGGTCAATGAAGAACCGCCGGCCGATCGTGGCGCCGGGATGGATCTCGATACCGGTCCAGGAGCGCCCCAGCTGCGACAGGAGCCGCGCCGGGAAACGCAGGGCGGGGTTCTGCCACATGCGGTGGGTCAGCCGGTGGATCCAGATGGCGTGCAGGCCGGAATAGGCGAAAAAGTTCTCAAAAGAACCTCGAGCCGCCGGGTCATGGGACCGGGCGGCGTCGAGGTCTTCCTTCAGTCTTGCGAAAAAGCCCACAAAGTTCTTTCTACAGGAAACGGGCGGACAGCGGACTGATCAGCCGCGGATGTCGTCATAGAGCACGGTGGAGATGTAACGCTCACCGAAGTCACATACGACCGCCACGATCAGCTTGCCCGCGTTCTCGGGACGCTTGGCCAGTTCCAGCGCACCCCAGACGATGGCACCGGAGGAGATGCCACCCAGGATGCCCTCCTTGATGCCCAGGTCGCGGGCCACGCGGACGGAATCTTCCAGCGTGGCATCCAGGACCTCGTCGTAGACGTTGGTGTCCAGCAGTTCGGGGATGAAGTTGGCGCCCAGGCCCTGGATCTTGTGCGGGCCGGGGGCGCCGCCGTTCAGGATGGCGGAGTCCTTCGGTTCCACGGCCACGATCTGTACGCCGGGCTTGCGCTCCTTCAGCACCTGGCCGACGCCGGTGATGGTTCCGCCGGTGCCGATGCCGGCAACGAAGATGTCCACGGCGCCGTCGGTATCGGCCCAGACCTCCTCAGCGGTGGTCTTGCGGTGGATCTCCGGGTTGGCTTCGTTGGCGAACTGCTGCGCCCAGATGGAGTTCTCGGTGTTGGCGACGATTTCCTGGGCCTTTTCCACGGCACCGCGCATGCCCTCGGAACCCGGGGTCAGGACGATCTCGGCACCGAAGGCGCGCAGCATGACCCGGCGTTCGGTGGACATGGTCTCTGGCATGGTCAGGATGACCTTGTAGCCGCGGGCAGCACCCACCATGGCAAGGGCGATGCCCGTGTTGCCCGAGGTGCCTTCGACGATGGTGCCACCGGGCTTCAGGGCGCCCGACTTTTCAGCGGCGTCGATGATGGCAACACCGATGCGGTCCTTGACGCTGTTGGCCGGGTTGTAGAACTCCAGCTTCACGGCAACGGTGGCGTCCAGCCCCTCGCTGAGCCGGTTCAACCGAACCAGCGGGGTCCCGCCGACCAGTTGCGTCACATCGTCATAGATCCGTGCCATGTACATACGCCTATCTCTAAGGGGTGGATACTGAGGTCAGCCTAACGAGGCCGTGTAACGGTGGCTAAGCGTTAAGCCATGCAGAGTAATATTTCCGCGCCTTGGCCAGCTTAGGGTTGATGATCACCTGGCAGTATCCCTGTTCCGGGTGTTTGGCGTAGTAATCCTGGTGGAATTCCTCCGCCACGTGGAAACGGGGCAGGCGGCTGACTTCCGTGACGATCGGGTGGGACCACAGCGCCTGGTTGCGGTCAATCGCTTCCTCGAACAGGACCTTCTCCTCGTCGGTTTCGTAAAACATCGAGGAACGGTACTGGGTGCCCACGTCGTATCCCTGGCGGTTCAGGGTGGTGGGGTCATGCAGGGCAAAGAACATGTCCAGGACGACTTCGGCAGGGATGACCTCCTCATCAAAAGTCACCGCCACAACCTCGGCGTGCCCGGTGGTGCCGCTGCAGACAGAGTAATAGTCGGGCTCGGGATCGTGGCCGCCGGTGTAGCCCGATACCACCGAGGTCACGCCCCTGGTCTTCTGGTAGACGGCGTCAAGGCACCAGAAGCAGCCTCCGCCCAGAACAAAAGTTTTCATGACCTCTTCAATGGTTGGCGGCGCCGGATCATTCCCGGCACCCTGCAGCGCGCCCGGCGCAAACTGCGGCGGCCCGAAGCCGATGGGGTAAAACTAAGACTATGCAACCTGAGAACACCGACGTTACCGGCAAGGCAGATCACGACGGCGAAGCCTCCTCCGACACGCCGGCTCCGGCCGGTTCCGCGGAGGCTCCCACCTTGGCCGAACTGCTCCTCGCGGTGGAGGAACTGTGGCCGGAGTCCCTGGCGGAGGGATGGGACGAGGTTGGGCTGGTGGCAGGGCACCCGTCCGCGCCCGTATCCAAAGTGATGTTCGCGGTCGACCCCACGCTCGAGGTCATCGAGGAAGCCGTTGAGTGGGGCGCCGAACTGTTGATCACCCACCACCCGCTGCTGCTGAAGGCCGTCACGTCGGTGGCCGCCACGTCGGCCAAGGGCCGGGCTGTCCACCGGCTCATCGAATCGGGCACGGCGCTGCTGACCGTGCACACCAACGGGGACTCCGCCGTCGGAGGTGTTTCCGATGTCCTGGCCGACGCCTTGGGGCTCCAGGACGCGGCCCCGCTCACCACTGCCGCCAACGGCTTGCCGGAGGAAGGCATTGGGCGGGTGGGCGACCTGGCTGAAGCCATGAGCCTGGGTGACTTCGCGGCGCGCGTGTACGGGATTCTTCCGTCCGTTGCCGGGGGAGTGCGCGTCTCCGGAGACAAGGACGGACTGGTGCGGCGCATCGCGGTGTGCGGAGGTGCAGGGGACTCGCTGTTCGCTGAAGTACGGGCCAGCAACGCCGACGTCTACGTCACCGCCGACCTTCGCCACCACCCGGCATCGGAGGCACGCGAGGCTGCCCTCAACGGCCGGCCCTACCTGGTGGATGTCTCGCATTTTGCCAGTGAGTGGCTCTGGCTGCCTGCCGCGGCAGCAGCTTTGGGCAACGTCCTGGCTGACCAGGGCCATGAGGTGGAGCTCCGGGTCAGCACCACCAACACCGATCCCTGGGACTTCATCCTGACTCCCGGCTAAGCGAGGCGGGGGAGCAGGGCAGGCGCTAGAGTCTAGGAAGCGCCGGTACGGTGCCCGGCCCCGGCCGGAAGGAATCTAGCGGAGGTAACAGTGGCCAAGGCAGCACCGGCGGAACAGTTGAAGTTGCTCGAACTGCAGGGCCTTGATGCAAGGCTGAAGGGCCTCGCCAACCGCCGCCGGACGCTGGAAAACGATCCCCGCATCAAAGACCTTGAGGCCGCGCTGTCCTTAGCGAACGGTGAACTGGGCGCGGCCAAGGTGGCCGTGCACGACGCCGAGGCCGAGCTGAAGAGGGCCGAGGCCGACGTCGAACAGGTTGCCTCGCGCATCGAACGCGACGAGGCCCGGCTCAACAGCGGTACCGGCCTTTCCAAGGACCTGGTGGCCCTGCAAAAGGACATCGCTTCCCTGAACAAGCGCCGCTCGGACCTGGAAGATGCGGAACTGGAAGTCATGGAGCGGCTCGAATCGCTGCGGGAACGCCAGGCGGCCCAGCAGCAGATCGTCGATGACATCAAGGGCTCCTTCGGCACCATCCGGGCCGAACTTGATGGCGCCCTGGCCGAGGTGGAAACTGAAGCCGCAGGGCTGCGCTCCCAGCGCGCCGAATTCGCCGCCGGCCTGGACGCGGCCATGCTCGCGGTCTACGAAAAGACCCTGGCCAAGCGCGGAGTGGGCGCGGCACGGCTCTTCCACGGCACCTCGGAAGCCTCCGGCATGAAGCTCAGCCCCGGCGACCTCGCCGAGATCAAGGCTGCAGCTGCCGACGAGATCGTCTTTTGCCCGGACTCCGGCGCCATCCTGGTCCGCTCCGACGAGTGGTCCTGAGCGCCCGGTGGCCTAGCCCGGCTTCATCAACCCGACAGATCAGCCGGCCAGGATGATGTTGAGGGCGTGCGGCTTGCGGGCGATGCCCGGCACGAGTTCTGCATCCCACTTTTCGCGGGCGGCCTTCAAGAGGTCCGACGGCGCGGCGGGGGCTTTTCCGCGGCGTACCAGCAGGTGCCGCGCCAGTTCGCCGCGGGTGTGCTTGGCGAAGTGGCTTACCACCTTGCGGACCCCGCCGGTCTCGGTCAAGACGTTCACGGAGACCGTTTGTTCGGGCGGCGGCGCCCAGGCAGCGGCATAGGTGCTGGACCTGCAGTCGACCAGCAGGTGCCCCTGGGCTGCGGCGCCCAAAGTATCGGTGAGTTGCGCCTTCCAGAACGAAGCCAGCCGGCCGATGTCGGGCAAGGCCGTCCCCATGGACAGGCGGTAGGCGGGAACGCTGTCGGAAAAGCGCAGGGCCCCCCACAGCGCCGAGATCACCAGGACCGATTCATCGGCCTTGCGGCGCTGGGCCGACGTCAGTGTCCGGTAACCCAGCGCGTCGTAGAGGACGCCGGAGTAGATGCTGTGTGCCGGCGCCGCCGGTTCGGCGTGCAGGCGCGTGTTACGTTCGACGTCGCCACGCAACGACGCACCCACGCCCAGCATGGCGAGGGCGTCCTGGTGTGCGCTGACAGTTCCCAATGCCTCAAGGACCTTGGCGCGGTATGGGTTGAGCTCCGGGAAACCCAGGGCGGACCAGTCGATGGCGGAACCACGCAGGGCGGGCGTCTTGCCTTCGGAAGGGGGAAGCAGAATCAGCACCGTCCGATCCTACCGGCGACGAAAGCGGCCGGCCGCGCCGGTAGACTGGACGCGGATGGGACAGCCAGACGGCCGCGCGCTACGCAAGTGGCTCGAGGAACGTCCGGGCTCCGCAGGGCAGGGTGGTGGGTAACGCCCACTCGGGGTAACCCGCAGGCCAGTGCCACAGAAAACAGACCGCCCGCATTTCCGGTTCCGGCCGGGGAGAGCAGGTAAGGGTGAAACGGTGGTGTAAGAGACCACCAGCTTCCCGGGTGACCGGGAAGGCTAGGTAAACCCCACCCGGAGCAAGGCCAGACAGGACACGTTCGAGGGCTGCCCGCCCGAGTGTCCGGGTAGGCCGCTGGAGGGTGCCGGCAACGGCACTCGTAGATGGATGGCCGTCGCTCCCACATCCGGTAACGGAGGGGGAGAACAGAACCCGGCGTACCGGCTGTCCCATCCGCAAACCCGTGTTTGACCACGGGCAACGTGTCGGGGATGCTGAACCGTGCCCGTAATTCCTGAATCCCGCCCCGCACCTGCCGCGGGCATTCCCGGCGCCCGTTCACAAGGTGTGGCGCTCGCCGGTTTCCTGGGCCTTTCCGCCCTGGCCTGCGTCCTCGCCTCCCTTCCGATCGTCCTCAACTCCAACGGCTGGTACGCAACGTCACTGAAGGCCCCGTGGATGCCGCCGTCGTGGATGTTCCGGACCACCTGGATGGCGCTGTATGCGGGTGTGGCCGCTGCCGCCTGGCTGGTCTGGCGCAAGGGCGGACTCACCGGAGGCGCCCTTGTCGGCTACGCACTTCAGCTGCTGCTCAACACCGCGTGGCCGGTGACCTTCTTTGCCCTGTACCCAATGCTCGGAGAGGTGGCCCTGTGGTCTGCCTTCGCGGTCATCTGTGCCCTCACCGCAACCCTGGGGTTCCTCGTCCTGAGGTTCGGACCGGTGGACGCCGCCGCCGGATACCTCGTGCTGCCGTACTTTTCCTGGCTGGTGTTTTCCGCCAGCCTCAACCTGTATTCGGCCATCCACAACTGAGGCGCAGCTGCAGCCTTGCGGGCGGGCCGGGCCTGTGTGAGTGATTTCACGCAGTGCAAGCGTGTTCCCCGGGGCGCGCCAAATTAGAATGGAACCCGGACGCAGGAGTTCTACCGCCGAAAGTTGCGTTCGCAGCCGGCGGTTTTTCTTTGCACGCGATCCAGGCGCCCGGGGGTCATCCCTGCAGGTGCCGGTGCCCCTGGACATCATCAGGTGGCCAACATCTGTGTACGAGGACGTACACGGCTGAACCGAGGAAGGTATTTCTGTGAGCCAGACGTCTGATTCTTGTCTTGATACGTGGATGGGCCGGGAGGCCCTTGCCGAGGCCATGATCCCGGTCATCGGCAGGCTGTACCGCGAAAACAACGTGGTGACCAGCATCCACGGACGGAGCCTGATCAACAAGTCCACCATGAACATCCTCAAGGCACACCGCTTTGCGCGCCGGATGGCCAAGGACGAACTGCTCCTGGAGGAGACCGCACCCCTGCTGAACACCCTGGCCGAACTCGAGCTGGGCGCCGCCGCGATCGACATCGCGCGGCTGAACCAGAAGTTCAAGGAAGAAGGCAACGGCGCCACCCTTGAAGAATTCCTGCGGGACGAGCTGGCAGAGATCGTAGGCAAGCGTGGTGCCGACGACCGCACCAGCACCGACGTCGTGCTCTACGGCTTTGGCCGCATCGGGCGGCTCCTGGCACGGCTCCTCATCGAAAAGGCCGGCGGCGGGCACGGCCTGCGGCTGCGCGCCATCGTGGTGCGCCGCGGCTCCGACAACGACCTTTCCAAGCGCGCCAGCCTCCTGCGCCGGGACTCCGTCCACGGCTCCTTTGAAGGAACCATCCGGATCGACGAGGAAGCCAACACCATCACGGCCAACGGCGTCCGAATCCAGGTCATCTACTCGAACGACCCCGCCACGATCGACTACACGGCCTACGGCATCAACAACGCCCTGGTGGTGGACAACACCGGCCGCTGGCGCGACGCCGAAGGGCTTGGCCAGCACCTGCAGAGCAAGGGCGTTGCCCGGGTCCTGCTGACGGCCCCCGGCAAGGGTGAGTTGAAGAACATCGTCCACGGCATCAACCACCGGGACATCACCGATTCGGACAAGATCGTTTCCGCGGCGTCCTGCACCACCAACGCCATCACGCCGGTCCTGAAGGCCATCAACGACAAGTTCGGCGTGGTCCATGGCCACGTCGAAACCGTCCACTCGTTCACCAACGACCAGAACCTGATCGACAACTTCCACAAGGGCGACCGCCGCGGCCGTTCCGCAGCGTTGAACATGGTCATCACCGAAACCGGTGCCGCGAAGGCAGTGGCCAAGGCCCTGCCCGAACTCCTGGGCAAGCTCACCGGCAGTTCCATCCGCGTTCCCACCCCGGACGTGTCCCTGGCCATCCTGAACCTCACCCTGGAGAACGGCACCACCAAGGACGAGATCAACAACTACCTGCGCGAGATGTCGCTGCACTCTGACCTGCGCAAGCAGATCGACTACATCGACTCGCCCGAGGTTGTCTCCACCGACTTCGTTGGTTCACGCCGCGCCGGCATCGTGGACGGCCTGGCCACCGTGTCCACGGACAAGAACCTGGTCCTCTACGTCTGGTACGACAACGAGTTCGGCTACAGCTGCCAGGTGGTCCGGGTCATGGAAGAAATGGCAGGGGTCAACCCGCCCTCGTTCCCTGCCAAGGAAAGCGCCGCCGCCCTGGCCGCGATCGCTGTCTAACGAGTTAGGTGTCGTCCTGCGAATTCCCGGCTGGTTCTCTGGAATCAGCCGGGAATCGGGACCACACTGGTGGCATGGACAACGAATCGACACTTCAGCACGAAACCACCCTCGAACACGCCCTGGACGTAGCCAAGGCCAACCACAAGGAAGCCGTCCGGCTGCTGGAGCGTGCCCGCGCCGCGCAGAAGACCGGCGACGTCTCCGACGAGCGGGTGCGCCAGCTCGAGGGACTGCTGGCCATCGCCGAGGAAGACCTCCGCAGGGTCACCAAGGAGCAGTAGCCCAGTACTCACCGCCCGCCGTGTGACCCATCACTCGTCCCCAACAGTGTGGATATCAACGGCGGGACGGGCTCTTTGTCCTAAGCTCGCTGGGGTGCCCGACTATTCCCTTCCGCCGTCCACCCCGTGACCGTCAGCTGGTCTGCCTACCGCCGCGCACGCCGCCGTTCCCGGCAGGCCTGGGCATTGCTCATCACAGCGGCCGCCGGCATCCTGGCCGCGCTCTTTTGGTTCTTCACCGCCGGCCAGTTCGCCGCGGCCGGACCCGCACCGCAGGGACCAACTGAGGCACCGGTCTTCGACGCCGCGTGGATGAAACCGGTACAGGAGCCCAACCCCGTACCTGCCGGGACCGCCGCATCCGCGCTGGAGGGCCTCGCCGTGAAGGGCCGGGCGCCCAACACTGGTTACAGCCGGGAGGCGTTCGGGCAGGCCTGGCTGGATGTTGACCGTAATGGCTGCGACACCCGCAACGACATCCTGCGCAGGGACCTTGCCGATGTGGTCTTCGCCGAGGGGTCCACGTGCAAGGTAACGGCCGGGCACTTCCGTGAACCCTACACAGGCCAGGATGTGGACTTCCGCCGCGGCTCCGACAGCAGCCGTGCCGTCCAAATCGACCATGTGGTGGCCCTCGGCGATGCCTGGCAAAAGGGAGCCCAGGGACTGGGGCCGAAGGAACGCCAAAGCCTGGCGAACGACCCCCTCAACCTCATTGCCGCCGACGGCGCTGCCAATCAGCAAAAGAGCGCAGGGGATGCAGCCACCTGGCTGCCGAAAAACACTGCTATCCGATGCCATTACGTTGCGCGACAAATCTCGGTGAAGGCGGCTTACGGCCTCTGGGTGACGGCAGCTGAAAAGGACGCCATGAAACGTGCCCTCTCATCCTGCCCGCAGCAGCAAACCATCAGGGTGCAGCAGGCCGTCACTGCCCGATAAGCAACGCGCTGTCCAAGGGCCATTGGGCCTTTGCGCGTGTCAGTGGAACGGGGCTTTCAAGCCTCAGTGGCCGAACGGGTCGGGATCCACGCCCGGCATCCACGTCAGTCCGGGCACGCCCCATCCGTTCTTCTTGGCCTGCTTCATGGCCTTTCGGGAATAGCGGTCCATCAGGCGGTTGACGTAGAGCTTGCCGTCCAGGTGGTCGTATTCGTGCTGGATGACCCTGGCGAACCAGCCTGTCGCCTCGAACTTCACCGGGTTTCCGTGCCCGTCAAAGCCTTCCACCCGTGCCCACTCTGCCCGTTTGAGCGGATACTGCTCGCCGGGGAAGGACAAGCAGCCCTCTTCCTCCTCGTCGGGGTCGGGGGCGGCACCGGAGACCTTGGACAGGGTCAGGACGGGATTCACCAGCACGCCTGTTGGGGGAGCGCCGTCGTCGTTGGCGTACTTGTACACGAAGATCCGCTTGCCGACACCGATCTGCGGGGCTGCAAGGCCCACGCCGTTGGCGGCGTCGTTGGTTTCGAACATGTCGGCTATCAGGCTCCGCAGTTCGTCGTCGAAAACCTCCACCTCGCTGGCGCGCCGGTGCAGGACAGGTTCGCCCCAGATGGTGATCGGCAGAACAGTCATTTCAGTAGTCCTTCGGCTTCGCGGTGTCCCCGGCTGCAGTGCACGTACCCCGGTGGGGCACGACAAAGGAGGCCGCACCGGATATCCGGTGCGGCCTCCTTTGTTGACGGCTGCATGTGCCGCCCCGTGAGGGTGAGCGACGGGGGTTGAACCCGCGACCTCCTGGACCACAACCAGGCGCTCTGCCAACTGAGCTACGCCCACCATGTGCCTCAGGGGATTTCCGCCTTAGCGGCTCCCCGGAAACGCAACTCAAATAGCTTACCTGCTCGGAAGGGGTGCTTTGTCCACTTTCTGCGATTTGGAGCAAAAATCATTAAAACGTGGCGCAGATTACTCCGCGGGCTGCCCGGCGGCGTCTCCGTTGACGATTCCCTGGGCGATCTTCTGGGCCGTGGCACTGTCCGGTCCGGGCGCGGGCACGAAGACCGCTTCGCGGTAGTACCGCAGTTCGTCGATGGAATCCTTAATGTCCCCAAGCGCGCGGTGGCCGCCCTTTTTTGCCGGCGACTGGAAGTAGGCCCTGGCGTACCAGCGGCGCGACAACTCCTTGATGGTGCTGACGTCGATCACGCGGTAGTGCAGGTGCTCCACCACGGCCGGCATGTCACGTGACAGAAACACCCTGTCGGTGCCCACGGAGTTGCCGCCCAGCGGTGCTTTCCGCGGATCCGGAACCCAGGCAGAGATGTACTCCATCACGGCGGCTTCTGCTTCTGCCATCGTCTTGCCGTGCGGGAGTTCCGCCAGCAGCCCGGACTTGGTGTGCATGTCCCGGACAAAATCGGACATCTGGGCCACCGCGGCATCGTCGGGCTTAATCACCACGTCCACGCCGTCACCCAGGATGTTCAATTCCGAATCGGTGACCAGGGCTGCCACCTCAATGAGGGCGTCGTTCTTGATGTCCAGACCGGTCATTTCACAGTCGATCCAGACGATTCGTTCGTTAGATATAGGCACCGGACCAGCCTACCGTTACACCTCTCGGCGCCCGGCCGATGCTAGGATTTCGGGTACGCGGCGGGTCGCCCTTCGACCCTGAACCATGTCCCGGCCCGGCCCGCATGGCCCGCCGGGCGAACCGCGGAAACACAAGAAGATTGGACGATCCTGAGATGACGGCGCCTGTGCCCGCAACGGGGGAGATGGCGGCGGCCGGCATTGCCGGAGACGGCAGTGCCGAGGTGGACAATCCGCGCTCACCCCTGATTGCCGGTTTCGTGGGCTCCATGTTCATGCTGGTCGGATCCTTCGGCGTGGGCTGGCTGGCCCCCGTCTCGGAACTGCGCCGCATGCCCCTCTTCATCTGGATGCGCACCGAAGCCCCCGGTGTCGCGCTGTCCATCATCCTGGTGGCTGTGGGTGGCATGCTTCTGGTGCGCGCGTGGCTGCGGCTCGGCCAGAAGGTCCGGGTGTGGGGCGGAGAGGCGCGGAGGGCAACCCTGGCCGCAGTGGTGGCCTGGGGCCTGCCCATGATGTTCAGCGTGCCGCTGTTCAGCCGCGACGTCTACGCCTATATCGGGCAGGGCCGGCTGATGGTGGAGGGGTTCAACCCTTATGAAAACGGCATCTCCGCACTGTCCAACTACTTCCAGCTCGGCGCAGACAAGATGTGGACCGAAGCGCCCGTTCCCTATGGCCAGCTGTTCCTGTGGATCGAGCAGTTCGTCGTCTGGGTGACCAATGTCCAGCCGGAGGCCTGCGTCATGCTCTTCCGGCTGGTGGCACTGGCCGGCGTGGTGCTGTGTGTCATTTATGTCCCCCGGCTGGCCGAGCTGCACGGCATCAACCCGCACCGCGCCCTCTGGCTCACCGTAGCCAACCCACTCTTCCTGACCAACTTCATCGCCAGTGTCCATAACGACTCCCTGATGATCGGGCTGGCCCTGGCCGGACTGTACTACTCAGCCACCCGGCGGCAGCTCAGAGGCATCCTGCTGGTGACCCTGTCCATTGCGGTGAAGCCCATCACCATTGTCTTCCTGCCGTTCATCGGGCTGCTGTGGGCGGGCAGGAATGCCGGGTGGCTGCGGAAGGTGGCGTTCTGGGCGATGACGGCCGGCCTCAGCCTGGTCCTGCTGACCGCGATGAGCATGGTTAACGGTTTCGGCTTCGGCTGGATCAACGGGCTTTCCGCCCCGGGCAGCATCTCCATCTGGTACGCCCCGGTGGGTTTGATCGGCATGGTGGTGGGGTCGCTGGCCGGTGCGCTTGGCTTTGACGGGTCGGTGCCCGCAGGGTGGGTGTTCGACGCCGGGAAGCTGGTTGCCGTGGGCATCATCGCCTGGCAGATCTTCAAGGGGGATTACGACCGGCTGATGCGCCGCCTGACGCTTTCCCTTGCCGCCGTGGTCCTGCTGGCCCCCATCATCCAGTCCTGGTACGTCGTGTGGCTGATTCCGCTCTTTGCCGTGACGGGCATCCGCAACGACTGGCAGGTCAAGGCACTGTACTTTGTGGTGTCGTTCTTCATGATCTACGCCATCTCCGATCAGCTGGACGTCTTCCCGTACCTCCAGACCCAGGATCTGGGCTTCGCGCTGGCCCTGGCCCGCGTGGCTGCGGCGCTGACAGCCCTCCTGTTTGCGCTGTACCTGATCTTCTGGGACCCCGGCACCCGCCGGCTGTTCCGCAAGACGCGCCGGCCCGTCGTCGAACGTCCGGTGATCTAGCGGCCTCCGCTTACTGCTGTAGGCCGGCCGTCAGCCGGCGCAGGGCTTCCTTCCGTGACAGCGGGCTCATATCCCCGCTGTGCCGGATGACGAATCCCTCCACCCACTCCGGCGCCGTCTTGGCGTACTCGCGCAGCGCCCAGCCGATCGCCTTCCGGATGAAGAACTCCCGGTCTGAGAGGTTCGGCTCAATGACGGCGGCGAGCAGCTCCGGATCGGTGGCCTCTTTGGCCCTCAACTGTGAAGTGATGGCGGCCCTGCGGATCCACAGGTCCGGATCCCGGCTCCATTGGGTGAGCACCCTGGACATCTCGGCGGGGTGGGCCAGCAGCAGGGCACAGATCCGGCCGGACACCCCGTCGGCGAAATCCCACCAGGCGCCTGTGCGGATGATTTCCTCATAGACCGGCAGCATGGCCAGGTCCCCGGCCAGCATCCGGTGTGCCGTCAGGTCAATAGCGGCGTAGCGCTCCTCCCGGAAGGTCGAGCTGCGCCACAGCTCCAGGACTGTGGCGCGCAGCTGCCCGGCAGAGGCCGGTGGAAACTCCCGGGCAGCCCATGCGGCGATGCGCCTAACGTCGGGAACCCGCACACCCAAACAGGGGAGTGAGGACTTCATGTACGCTTGGGCGCCTGCCGCCCGTTCGGGATCGGCGAGCTCCCGGAGCCCACCCCTGACGGCGGCAACGAGGTCCTGGTCAGCGGCCGTTTCCATGTGCGCCACTTTAGCCAGTATTGGCGGCCGGCGTACGGTACGCTGGTGAGCGCTAACACGTAGGAAACAGAGGGAACCCATGCCCGGAACCGAAGTCCACCTGGCCCACGGAGCTTACTCCGCCGTCGTCACCGTCCGGGGAGGAGCGCTTCGCGAACTGCGCCATGGGGACAGGGACCTGGTGGTGGGCTTCGGCCCGGAAGGCGCCGTACCCGATTACAGGGGCGTCATCTGTGCGCCTTGGCCTAACCGGCTGGCGGACGGCACCTACACCTACGCCGGAAAGTCATATGCTGCGGCGGTCAACGAACCGGAACGCGGCTCCGCCCTTCACGGCCTGGCGATCCACCAGGCCTGGGAGGTTAAGGAAGCGGCCGTCGACCGGGCCGTCCTGGGCTGCCACATCCCATCCGGTCCCGATTACCCCGGCGACCTTGAGCTCACCGTCACGTACTCCCTGTCGGACGGAGGGCTCCACGGCATGGTGCATGCGGTCAACACTGGATCCGCTGCGGCGCCGTACGGCGTATGCCCCCACCCCTATCTGGTGGCCGGGCCCTCCCCACTGGATGACTGGTCGCTGGAGCTTCCTGCCAGCACCTATCTGGAGGTCACGCCCGACCGGCTGCTGCCCATAGGCTTGCGCCAGGTTGCCGGGGACGCCTTCGACTTCCGTTCGGTCCGGCGCCTGGGACAGGTCAGGATCGACCACGCCTTCACCGACATTTCATGGGACGCTTCCGGCCTGGCGCGCGTGCGGGTGCACGACCCTTCCGGCACCGGCGTGGAGCTGGAATGGGGGACCGAGTGGCCCTGGGTCCAGGTGCACACCGGCGACAAGCCCATCGGCCCGGACCGGCTGGGGCTGGCCGTTGAACCCATGACCTGCCCGCCGGACGCCCTGCACTCAGGAACGGACCTGGTGCACCTGCAGCCCGGCCAGTCCCATTCAGCTGCCTGGACCATCCGGGCCCTGCACTAGCGCCGGCCGGCCGGGGCGGCCCCCGCGCGTGCGTCCGCCCACCCGGCCCGTTCCAGCCACGCGGCGCACAACGAAGTCCACTGCTCCGGCCCTGGCTCGCCCGGGGCAAGTCCCAGTCCATGCCGTCCGTGCGGGAAGACATGGAGCTCGGCATGAACACCGGCAGCGAACAAGGCTCCGGCGTAGTTCAGGCTGTTGCTCACCGGCACGGCTTCGTCGTCGGCGGTGTGCCAGAGGAACGCCGGGGGAGTCCTGGGCGTGACGTTCAGTTCTGCCGACAGGGCCGCCAGGAGGTTCGACGGCGGTGGGTCGCCAAGGAGGTTCGCTACCGATCCCTGGTGCGTTTCGTGGGTCAGCGACGCCACGGGGTAGCACAGCACCGAAAGATCCGGCACCGCGGCGGGAAGGTCCAGCTCCGGATTCCCCGTGGCCGCGGCCGTGCTCAGGGTGGCGGCGAGATGTCCCCCGGCCGAGAAGCCCAGCACGCCCACGCGGTCCGGGTCCACAGCGAGGCCGTGCTGCCCGCTCCGGATGTGGAGCATGGCTTCCTTGGCGTCTTCCAGCGGCGCCGGATGCCGGTGCGGTGCCACGCGGTAGCGGAGTATGAAGGCGTGGATGCCAAGGGAAGCGAGCCACTCCGCCACTGGTTCGGCCTCATGATCCGCCTGCCGGGCATAACCTCCGCCGGGGAGGACCAGGATAGCCGGCCGGGGCCCCGCAGCTTCCGCATGTGCGGGAACGGAGGTTAGCCCGCGGGGCGCCGTCACGCTGCCGCTTCCGTGCTGCGCCGCAGCGTGACCTCGCCGGTTACGTCACCGGGGAGGGCGTCGTCCGCATCTTCGCCGTTGGGCTGCGGACCCGTGGCCCGGGTGGCAAAGCGTCCAATGTCTTCCAGCGGCAGGCGGACAGTGGAAAGGGCCGGCCGGAAGTCCCGGAGGGTTTCGATGTCATCGAAGCCGGCGATCGCAGCGTCCCTCGGGATACGCAGCCCCTCAGCGCGGAGGGCAGCCGCCGTCCCTATGGCCATCACGTCGTTGACGGCGAAAATGCAGAGTTTCCCTTCTGCCGTCCCGCCGGACTGGTCGGCCTTGATCCGTCCGGCAAGTCGAAGCCCGGCCTCATATCCGCCGGACCGGTTGAATGCGGTCCTGAGCACTTCGGCCTGCCCCCGCCCAGCCCGCTCCAGTCCCTCCTGGAAGCCGCGCACGCGGTCATCGGAGGTCAGGAGGCCCTCGGGACCGGCGACAATGACGAAGCCGCCGTCCCAGCCTGCCGCAAGTTCGGTGGCCAGCTGGCCGGCGAGCTCCTGGTTGGGGACTTTGACCACGTGGTACCCCTCCTGGACGGTGGCACCCACCACGGGGTGTCCGACTACAGCCACCTGGCCGCCGTTCCGGCAGTACCGGTCAAGCTCCGCCGCCAGTTCGGCGTTGCCGTCCTGGTCCTCCTTTCGGCAGGAGCGGGATCCGGCGATGACGATCGAATCTGCGCGGCGGGCAGCGAAGGCGGCCACCGCCTCCTTCTCCTCGGCCGGGCCACCCCCGGTGGCAGCCAGCAGCACCATCTTGCGCTGTTCCCTCGCGGCTTCCTGCACTCCCCGTGTGATGGCGGCGAAGTAGGGGTCCGCGATGTCGTGGACAATCAAGCCAATCAGGCCCGAACTGGATTTCGCCAGCCCCTGGGCCTGCGCATTCGGAATGTAGCCGAGCGAGTCCGCCGCCTGCCGGACCCGCTCGGCGATGTCCTTGCCCGGCTTTCGGGCCGAGCCGTTCAGGACGCGTGAAGCCGTGGCGGGGGAGACGCCGGCAAGGCGTGCCACCTCGGTAAGGGTACTTGCAGCCACTGCATCTCCTGGTCGTCGGTCGGGGCTCAAAGGCTAAGCACATTATGGCAGTTCAAACTACTTCCGGAAAGCGCTTGCCAGCGGGAACCGCGCCGTGCATCATTGAAGCAGTGGGAACGCGCTTTCCCAGTCAGCTTCAGTACATCGCTCACTCACCGTGGAGGACACATGGGCTTCGAAACGAAAACGATCCGCATCGCCATGAACGGCTTCACCGGCCGGATGGGTTACCGCCAGCACCTGCTGCGCTCCATCCTGCCCATCCGTGACGCCGGCGGCTTCACCCTTGAGGACGGCACCCGGGTCCAGGTGGAACCCATCCTGGTGGGCCGCAACGAGGCCAAGATCCGCGAGCTGGCGAAAAAGCACAAGGTTGCAGAATGGACCACCGACCTGGACGCCGTGATCAACGACCCCACTGTCGATGTCGTTTTCGATGCCTCCATGACCAGCCTGCGCGCCGCCACCCTGAAGAAGGCAATGCTGGCCGGAAAGCACATCTTCACCGAAAAGCCCACTGCGGAAACGCTGGAAGAGGCCATCGAGTTGGCGCGGATCGGCAAGGAAGCCGGCGTCACCGCCGGCGTCGTCCATGACAAGCTCTACCTTCCCGGCCTGGTCAAGCTCCGCCGCCTGGTGGATGAGGGCTTCTTCGGCCGCATCCTCTCCATCCGTGGCGAGTTCGGCTACTGGGTCTTCGAAGGTGACATTCAGGCGGCCCAGCGTCCGTCCTGGAACTACCGAAAGGAAGACGGCGGCGGAATGACCACGGACATGTTCTGCCACTGGAACTATGTCCTGGAAGGCATCATCGGCCAGGTCAAGAGCGTCAACGCCAAAACCGCTACCCACATCCCCACCCGCTGGGACGAGGCCGGGAAGGAATACAAGGCCACCGCGGACGATGCCTCCTACGGCATTTTCGAGCTTGAGACCCCGGGCGGCGACGAGGTCATCGGCCAGATCAACTCCTCCTGGGCCGTGCGCGTCTACCGTGACGAACTGGTGGAATTCCAGGTGGACGGCACCCTCGGTTCGGCCGTGGCCGGCCTGAACAAGTGCGTCGCCCAGCAGCGCGCCCACACCCCCAAGCCGGTGTGGAACCCGGACCTGCCCGTCACCGAGTCTTTCCGCGACCAGTGGCAGGAAGTTCCCGCCAACGCCGAGCTGGACAACGGCTTCAAGCTGCAGTGGGAAGAGTTCCTGCGCGATGTGGTTGCCGGCCGCGAACATCGCTTCGGCCTGCTGTCCGCAGCCCGCGGCGTCCAGTTGGCCGAGCTTGGCCTGCGCTCCAGCGACGAACGCCGCACCATCGACATCCCGGAGATCACCCTCTAATGACTTCACTCATTCTTCCCTCCGAAGACGGCGGCACCAGGGAGTACCGCCTGCAGGGCGGCACTGCCTGGGCACGGCCCACTGCCCCCCTGACGGCACGCCGTGCCTACGCGGCCGCCCACGTCATTCCCGAGGTCCTCGCCGACAACACCCCGGGCGCCCCCGCGCGCCTCGACTGGGACGCCACCATGGCCTACCGGCACGAGTTGTGGTCCTACGGCCTGGGCGTTGCCGATGCCATGGACACAGCCCAGCGCGGCATGGGCCTGGACTGGGCTGCCACGCAGCAGCTCATCAAGCGCACAGGGGTGGAGGCCGCCGCAGTGGTGTCGTCCAACACCCCGGCCACCGCGGGCAAATCCGTCCGGGACCTCGTGTCCTGCGGGGCCGGCACCGACCAGCTGGACATCGACTCCCTGCCCGCCGGTGAGGCCGGGATCAAGGCAGTCCTGGAGGCCTTCCGTGAACAGATTGCCGTCATCACCGAGGCCGGACCCAAGGTCATCCTGATGGCGTCCCGGGCCCTGGCAAAGGTGGCAAGTGGCCCGGAGGACTACCTCAGCGTCTACTCCACGCTGCTGCAGGAAGTGGACCAGCCGGTCATCCTGCACTGGCTGGGCACCATGTTCGACCCCGCCCTCGCAGGATATTGGGGTTCTGACGACGTCGCTGCCGCCACCGAAACCTTCCTGGGCCTGATCCGGGACAACGCGGACAAGGTGGACGGCGTCAAGGTCTCGCTGCTCGACGCCAGCCACGAGGTTGGCCTGCGCGCAGCCCTGCCCGAAGGCGTCCGCCTCTACACCGGCGACGACTTCAACTACCCCGAACTGATTGACGGGGACGGAACCCACCACTCCGACGCCCTGCTCGGCATCTTTGCCGCCATCTACCCGGCCGCCTCGGTGGCCCTGCAGAACTACGAGACCGGAAACGCCGCCAAGGCACGCGAAATCCTGGACTCCACCCGCGACTTGGGCAAGCACATCTTCAGCGCCCCCACGTTCTACTACAAGACCGGCATCGCCTTCATGTCCTGGCTCAACGGCAAGCAGCCCGGCTTCCAGATGGTGGGCGGACTGCATTCCGGGCGCTCGGTGTGCCACCTGTCCAGGACCTTCGAACTGGCCGACCAGGCCGGCCTGCTGAAGGACCCGGCACTGGCAGCCTTCCGGATGTCGGACTACCTGCGGATCAACGGGGTGGGCGTATGAGCGACTTTTCGCGCCTCTCCATCAACAGCGCCTCCACCAAGAAGTGGACGCTCGCCCAGGTCGTCGAGGGCTGCGTCAAGGGCGGCATCCCGGCCATCGGCCCCTGGCGGGACCGCGTCGAGGAAGCCGGACTGGACAAAGCGGCACGCCTGATCAAGGACGCCGGCCTCCGCGTCTCGTCCCTGTGCCGTGGCGGGTTCCTTACCGCCGCCGACGCCCAGGGGCAGGCGGCAGCGCTCGCCGACAACCGCGCCGCCATCCTCGAGGCCGTGGCCCTGGACACCAGGGAGCTGTTCCTGGTGGTCGGTGGCCTGGCGCCGGGGGAGAAGGACGTCGTGGCGGCACGCCAACGCGTCGCCGACCGGCTCGCGGACCTGGTCCCATTCGCGGAAGAGAACGGCGTCCGCCTGGTGCTGGAGCCGCTGCATCCGATGTACGCCGCTGACCGGGCGCTCATCTCCACCTTGGGCCAAGCCTTGGACCTCGCGGCGCCGTTCGATGCCGCGACGGTAGGTGTCGCCGTCGACACCTTCCATGTGTGGTGGGACCCGGAACTTAAGGCGCAGATTGAGCGTGCCGGACGTGAGAACCGGATCGCCTCCTACCAGGTGTGTGACTTCAACATGCCCATCGCCGCAGACCCGCTGCTGTCCCGCGGGTACATGGGCGACGGCGTGGTGGACTTTGCCACCATTGGCACCTGGGTGCGTGACGCCGGGTACACCGGCGACATTGAGGTGGAAATTTTCAATCAGGAGATCTGGGACACGGACGGCAACATTGTCCTGGCCACGGTCAAGGAGCGGTACGCGGAGCTTGTCCTCCCGTACGCCTGATCTGATACCAGACCGCGGGCTCCTGCTACGTCACGGCAGGAGCCTGCGCCCCACATGGAAGGACCCGGACCAGCGGTGGTTTCCCACCGCTGGCCCGGGTCCTTTTTCCTGCCCGTTCCCCGCTGCCCGCCCTTGCTGCTAGCCCTGGGCGTACAGCGAGGCGAACCTGCGGTACCTCGCCAGCACGCCGGCGTCGTCCGTTCCGTGTGGAAGGTCGACGGCGTCTGCCGCCCAAGCGGGGAACTGTCCGGTGAGTGCCGCGGCTGCCTGCCGTGCGGCGCCGTCGGCAACGTATTCACCCGGCTGGGGGACGGTGACGGCCGTTCCCAAAAGGCCTGCGGCGACTTCCTGCACGGCAACCGACTGGGCGCCCCCGCCCACCAGCAGGATCCGCTTTGGCTGCACGCCTTGCGCCTGCAGGGCCGCCAAACCGTCGGCCAGGGAGCAAACCACGCCTTCGACGGCGGCGCGCGCCAGGTTGGCGGGGGTGTAGTTGGCCCGGGTGATTCCATGAAGGGAACCTGTGGCGTCGGGCAGGTTGGGCGTCCGCTCCCCATCGAAGTAGGGGACCAGGGTGAGGCCTCCGGCGCCGGGCCCAGCGGACAGGGCAAGCCGGTTGAACTCCGGCAGGTCCACATCCAGCAGCGCGGCCGTGGCATCGAAGATGCGGGTGGCATTCAAGGTGCAGACGAGCGGCAGGTAGTGGCCGTCAGCGGCGGCGAACCCTGCCACCAGTCCCGAGGGGTCTGCCGCCGGCTTATCCGAAACCGCAAACACTGTGCCGGAGGTGCCCAGCGACACCACCACGTCGCCCAGCCCCGCCCCCGCGCCGAGGGCCGCGGCGGCGTTGTCCCCGGCGCCGGCAGCCAGGAGAGCGCCTGCCGTCGTCTTTCCCGCCGCTTCCAACGGCCCAAGGACCCTGGGGAGGACGGGCACGTGCCCAAGGGAGGCGGTGAGGACGTCAGGAAGGTATTTGCCCTCGGCCGTCGAGTAGTACCCGGTGCCTGAGGCGTCGGAGCGGTCGGTGGCCAGGGCGGCCAATCCCTCTTCTCCGCTGCCGGGGCCGTAGCCGGCGAGCCGCCAGGTGAGCCAGTCGTGCGGAAGGCAGACGGCGGCCACCTTTGCGGCGTTGTCCGGCTCGTGGGCTGCCAGCCAGCGCAGCTTGGTCACGGTCAGGGACGCCACCGGGACGGTACCGGTGGCGTTGGCCCAGTACTGCGCGCCGGCGGCGGGATCGCCGCCGCCGGCACTTTCGATAAGTTCCGCCGCTGCGCCTGCGCTGCGGGTGTCGTTCCAGAGCAGCGCCGGACGGACCACTGCACCGTCGCTGTCCAGGCAGACCATGCCGTGCTGCTGGCCGCCGATGGAGACGGCACTGACGTCGTCGAGTCCGCCGGCGTCGGCAATGGCTTTTTGCAGGGCCGTCCACCAGTGGTCGGGGTTGACCTCGGTGCCTTCGGGGTGGGCGGCGCGGCCCTGGCGGACCAGCGCTCCGGTGTCCGCGTCGCGGATGACTACCTTGCAGGACTGGGTGGAGCTGTCGACTCCGGCTACAAGCGGCATGGGGTTCTTTTCTTTGTGCAGGAATGTCTGAGTGCAGGAATGTCTCAGTGCAGGAATGGAAACGCTGCGGGGCCTGGAGGTTGTGTCTCCCAGGCCCCGCAGCGGGTATCGGGTGGCTAGTGGGCGCCCAGGAGGTGCTCGATGGCCAACTGGTTGAGCCGGACGAACGCGAAGGAGCGCTCGGCGGCCTTGTCGGCGTCGAAGTCCTCAAACGCTGCGGCGTCAGCGAGCAGGTCCGCGGTGCTCTCACCGGCGGCGAGGGTGCTTTCGCCGAGTTCGAAGACGCCGGAGGTCTTGAGGGCTTCCTGCACCTGCGGGTCTGCGCGGAAGGCCAGGGCCCGTTCCCTGAGCAGGAGGTACATTGCCATGTTGGCCTTGGCGGATTCCCACACGCCGTCGTAGCCGTCGGTGCGGGAGGGCTTGTAGTCGAAGTGGCGCGGGCCGTCGTACTTCGGGCCGCCGTTCGGGAAGCCGTTCTCCAGCAGGTCCACGGTGAAGAAGGCGCTGGTGAGGTCGCCGTGGCCGAAGACCAGGTCCTGGTCGTACTTGATCCCGCGCTGGCCGTTGAGGTCGATGTGGAAGAGCTTGCCGGCCCACAGTGCCTGGGCGATGCCGTGGGTGAAGTTCAGCCCCGCCATCTGCTCGTGTCCGGTCTCGGGGTTCAGGCCCACGATGTCGCCGTGTTCCAGCTGGGCGATGAAGGCCAGGCCGTGGCCCACGGTGGGCAGGAAGATGTCGCCGCGCGGTTCGTTCGGCTTGGGTTCGAGGGCGATGCGGAGGTTGTAGCCCTTCTCCTTGATGTAGCCTGCGGCGGTGTCCACGCCTTCCTTCATCCGGTCCAGGGCTGCGGCGAGGTCCTTGGATCCGTCGTATTCGCTGCCTTCGCGGCCGCCCCACATGACGAATGTTTCGGCGCCGAGTTCGGCGGCGAGGTCGATGTTGCGCAGCACCTTGGACAGGGCAAAGCGCCGGATGGAACGGTCGTTGGAGGTGAAGCCGCCGTCCTTGAAAACGGGGTGGCTGAACAGGTTGGTGGTAACCATCGGAACCTTCAGCCCGGTCTCGGAAAGGGCTGCTCTGAAGTTCTTCAGGATCAGCTCCCGCTCGGAAGCGGAGGCACCAAACGGGACGAGGTCATTGTCATGGAAGGTGATGCCGTACGCGCCAAGTTCGGCCAGGCGGTGAACGGCTTCGACGGGGTCCAGCGCCGAGCGGGTGGCGACGCCGAACGGGTCGGCGCCGGTCCAGCCGACCGTCCAGAGGCCAAAAGTGAACTTGTCGGCGGGGGTGGGGGAAAGAGTCATGACGCGTCCTTGCGATCGAGCGCTCCGCGGGATTGCGAAGCATTAGTTCAGTGCCTGAACTATATGAGCCGACGTAGGGTGGGGTCAAGAGGTCCAGCTTGCGACAGCCGGAAAAATTAACGGAGCCATAGATCGAGGAGCTTTGTGATGGTGATGCCGGTGCCTGCAGTGGCGGGACCGGGAGGCGCAGCCCCCGGCAGTGTGGGGGACGTCCGGCGCAGCAACCTTGCCCTGGTCCTGGGTGCGATCGCGGAATTCCCACGCGGCACCTGCCCCAGCCGCGCACAGATCGCGGGCGCCACCGGGCTGACCAAAGCGTCGGTGTCCAGCCTGGTGCTGGACCTCCTGGACGTCGGCATCATCCGGGAAGTAGGCCTGAACCCGCAGGGGCGCGGCCGGCCGGGCGTCGGACTGGAGCTTAACCCGGGCCGCGCTGTCATGGGGATGGAAATTAACGTGGACTACATCTCTGCGGCCGTGGTTGACCTGGCCGGCAGTGTCCTGATCCGGGAGGTGAAGGAGCGGGACAACCGCAACAGCCCGGACGCCCCGGTACTGGCGGCGCTTACAGTCCTGGCCGCCCGGGTACGGAGCGCGGCGGGGGAGCAGGGCGTCGAGGTCCTCGGCGGAGGGCTGGCCGTTCCGGGCCTTGTTGACCCTGCTGCGGCGCGGGTGCTCACCGCCCCTAACCTTGGCTGGGTCGATGTGCACCTTGACCTTGATGCGTTGCTGCCCGAAACGCCCCTGGGCGTGGCGCTCTTCAATGAGGCCAACGCAGCTGCCCTGGCAGAACTGCGGTACCGGCCGGACGGTGCCTCCGACTTCCTGTTCGTTTCCGGTGAAGTGGGCGTCGGTGGCGGGATCGTCATCGGGTCCGAGCTGTTCTCGGGCCCGGAAGGCCATGCCGGCGAAGTCGGACACATCGTGGTGGACCCGGACGGCAGTCACTGTTCCTGTGGGGGGACCGGTTGCCTGGAAACCGTCGCCGGCCAGGACGCCATTTTCGCTGCAGCCGGCCTGGCTCCGGACGCTGCGTCACGGTCCGCCAGCATGTCCGCGCTCCTGCAGGCGCTGGAGGCCGGAGACCCCAACGCGGTGTCCGCCGTCAAACAGGCGGGCCGCTGCCTGGGCATAGCGCTCGCGTCAACGGCCCGGGTGGTCAATATCCAGTCGGCCGTCCTGGGCGGACATTTCGCGGTCCTTGAGCCCTGGCTGCGCGGTCCGTTGCTCGACAGCGTGCAGAAGTACGCGCCGGGCAAGTACGCGCCGGAGCAGGTCACTGTCTCCGCCGTGGGCGAGTCGGGAGCCCTGCTGGGTGCGGCCGGCAGCGTCATCCGCTCCCTGGTGGAGGCGCCGCACCGGCTGCACGCTTAACCGGAATGCACAATGCCCCGGTCCGAAGACCGGGGCATTGCCCTCAAAGTGCCCCAGGAGGGAATCGAACCCCCGACCGGCGGATTAGAAGGCCGCTGCTCTATCCCCTGAGCTACTGAGGCATCGGCTTCCGGCCTGCAAGCCGGCGCCTCAAAAAGTTTACATTGCCCGGGGCGCCGGGAGCGGCATTCTGCCGCCACCCCTCCTCCACACCTTCCTTGTCGGCGCTCGTTGTCCACATAGGAAAATCCATGCCTGCCGTCCGGTGTTGTCCGGCGCGATGCTGGTCATGCCTGCTAAAGGCGCCACCATCCAGACAGGACGTAGACATGAGCGAAACGATCATCACCATCCGGGGCTTCGTGGCCACGGAGATTACGAGTTCCACCACGCCAGGCGGAGTGGCAACGGCCTCCTTCCGGCTCGGCTCCACCGCCCGTCGTTTTGACCGGGCATCCAGGACCTGGGGTGACGGACACACCAACTGGTTCACGGTCCAGGGCTACCGCAACCTTGCCGGAACCCTTGGCTGCAGCATCACGAAGGGACAACCGGTCATCGTCGTGGGCAAGCTGAAGATCCACACTTGGGAGAAGGACGGCCGGGTGTATCACTCCACCATCATCGATGCTGAGGCCGTGGGGCACGATCTCACCTTTGGATCGGCAAACTTCATTCGTACCGCTTCCAGGCCGGCGCTCTCCCTGGTGGAGCAGCCGCCGGTTCCTGACGACGCCGCCGGAATGGACCAGGTTCCGGATGACCTGGAGGACCACGAGGACGAACACCCCGAAGACCACGGCCAGCCCGCCGTCGTCATCGAGGACAGTGATGGTGCCCTCGCCTCGCTGGACCTGGAAACGGGGGAACTCGCGGAAGTCTAGGAATCACGTATCAGGTATCAGTGTCCCCGTTCATTCGCGCGCGGACGGACGGCGGCACCCCCCGGCCGCCCTCCGTCCGCCCGCCACATGCCTGATGCCGGGCGCCTATTGCCGGCGATGCTTCCGCACGATGTGTCTCCCGCACGACCACGCCCGGTGCCGTTCACTCACCCCGGCCCGTGCCTGCGTCCATGGCAGAATGACTCCATGCGTCCCACCCCTTACCAACGGCCGAATAAACGCGCCGGTGCAGCGCTGGCATGCGCCGTCCTGGCGTTTGCCCTGTCAGGGTGTGTTGCCGGCCCTTCCGCAAGTCAACCGGTACTTGGATCCAGTGAAGGGCAGGGGTCGTTGCCGGCGACGGCAGCCGCCGGTGCAACGCAGGAGCCGGCCCAGGCCGCTGGCTCGGCCCCGGGCAGCAGCCGTCCCGGCGGAGAGCCGCTGGCCAGCACATCCGGCGGGGTCCCAGGCACATCCGCTGCGGCCTCCGCGGCTGCGGCTGAAGCGGCCACCGACAAGGTGAAGCGCACCGTTACGGACACCCTGACCAAATTGGCAAGCGGAACTCCAAAGCCTGCGACGGGCCAGGTCAGCGAAGCCCTCACCGGTGCCGGCATAGCGCCCGCCGTTCTCCAGGTCTCGCAAAGCCGGACGCCCACCGGACTGGAAGCAGATGCCATCGAGGCGGCTGTCCTGCAGGGGAGGGATTGCGTCATCGGACAGGTGCGCGAAGGAGCCGTAACCGTCACGGTCCTTCCGGTCCTGGCCAGCGGTAAATGTTTCGTCGGATCCTGATCGCGTCAGCCTGCCGGCCGCAAATGTGAGATCTGCCCGCCAACCCACTAGATTTGAGACCATGGCGGAATTTATCTACACAATGACCAAGGCCCGCAAGGCCGTTGGCGAGAAACTCATCCTTGATGACGTAAGCATGTCCTTCTTCCCGGGCGCCAAGATTGGTGTTGTGGGCCCCAACGGTGCCGGTAAGTCCACCATCCTCAAGATCATGGCCGGGCTGGACACGCCCTCCAACGGTGAGGCCAGGCTCAGCCCCGGCTACAGCGTGGGTATCCTGCTCCAGGAACCGCCCCTTAACGAGGAAAAGACCGTCCTGGGCAACGTCCAGGAAGGCGTTGGCGAGATCTACGGAAAGATCCAGCGCTTCAACGAGATCTCGGAGGAAATGGCCAGCCCCGACGCTGACTACGACACCCTCCTTGAAGAGATGGGCAAGCTGCAGGAAGCCATCGACGCCGCCGACGCCTGGGATCTCGACTCCCAGCTGGAACAGGCCATGGACGCGCTGCGCTGCCCGCCGGCCGATGCCGATGTCACCAACCTTTCCGGTGGTGAACGCCGCCGCGTGGCGCTGTGCAAGCTGCTCCTGCAGAAGCCGGACCTGCTGCTCCTCGATGAGCCCACCAACCACCTGGACGCCGAGAGCGTACTGTGGCTCGAACAGCACCTCTCCAGCTACCCCGGCGCCGTCCTTGCCGTGACCCACGACCGCTACTTCCTCGACCACGTGGCTGAATGGATTGCCGAAGTGGACCGCGGCCACCTGTACCCCTATGAGGGCAACTACTCCACCTACCTGGAGAAGAAGCGCGCCCGCCTGGAAATCCAGGGCAAGAAGGACGCCAAGCAGGCCAAGCGCCTCGCCGAGGAACTCGATTGGGTGCGCTCCAACGCCAAGGGCCGCCAGACCAAGTCGAAGGCCCGCCTGGCCCGCTACGAGGAAATGGCCGCAGAGGCAGACCGCACCCGCAAGCTTGATTTCGAAGAGATCCAGATCCCGCCGGGACCCCGCCTGGGTGGCCTGGTGCTGGAGGCCAAGAACCTCCAGAAGGGCTTTGAGGACCGGGTCCTGATTGACGGGCTGTCCTTCACCCTGCCCCGCAATGGCATCGTGGGCGTCATCGGCCCCAACGGCGTGGGCAAGACCACCCTGTTCAAGACCATCGTCGGCCTGGAACCGCTCGACGGCGGCGACCTGAAGATCGGTGACTCGGTCAAGATCTCCTACGCGGACCAGAGCCGCGGCGGCATCGACCCCAACAAGACGCTGTGGGAGGTCGTGTCCGACGGACTCGACTTCATCCAGGTGGGCAACGTCGAAATGCCGTCCCGCGCCTACGTGGCCGCATTCGGCTTCAAGGGCCCGGACCAGCAGAAGAAGGCAGGCGTCCTCTCCGGCGGTGAGCGGAACCGGCTGAACCTCGCGCTCACCCTGAAGCAGGGCGGCAACCTGCTGCTGCTTGACGAGCCCACCAACGACCTTGACGTCGAAACCCTCAGCAGCCTGGAAAACGCGCTGCTCGAGTTCCCGGGCTGCGCCGTGGTGGTCTCGCACGACCGTTGGTTCCTGGACCGGGTGGCCACCCACATCCTGGCCTATGAAGGCGACGACGAAAACCCCTCCAAGTGGTACTGGTTCGAGGGCAACTTCGAATCCTACGAGGAGAACAAGGTCCAGCGGCTGGGTCCCGACGCCGCCAAGCCGCACCGTGTCACCCACCGGCGCCTCACCCGCGACTAGCAGGGCAAAGGAAGAAGGCCGGCATCCGAGGTGAGCTTTTCACGTCGGATGCAGGCCTTCTTCATGCGCGGCCCGTCGTCCCGGCAGGATTAGGCGTCTTCCGGGAGGTTGGGAACCCGAACCATGCCCTCCTGCGCCACCGAGGCAATGTGGTGGCCCTCACGGTTGAAGATCTTGCCCGTGGCCAGGCCCCGGGCGCCATGGGCGCTGGGGGACTCCTGGACGTAGAGAAGCCATTCATCAACCCGTGCCGGGCGGTGCCACCACATGGCGTGGTCCAGGCTTGCGACGTTCATGCCCGGGGTGGTCCAGTTCAGGCCGTGGCGTCGAAGAATCGACTCGAGGAGCGTGTAGTCGCTGGCATAGGCGAGGGCGGCACGGTGCAGGTTGGAGTCGTCCGGCATCGGGCCGAAGGTCTTCATCCAGACGGCGTTGCGGGCCTCGCGCGGGCCGGTTGCGGAGACATACAGCGGCGGGTCCACGTGCCGGATGTCGAAGGGGCGCTCGTACGCCCAATGCCGGGCCACGGGGTGGTCGAACTTCCCCAGCAGGTCAGCTGTGCTGGGCAGCGACTCGGGGTCCGGGATTCCGGCCGGCATGACGGAGGAGTGGTCGATGCCTGCATCGTCACCCTGGAAGGAGGCAATCATTGACAGGATGGGCACCCCGTCCTGATAGGCGTGGACGCGCCTGGCGGAAAAGGACCGGCCATCGCGCAACCGCTGCACCCCGAAGGTGATGGGCTTGTTGGCGTCGCCCGGCCTCAGGAAGTAGCCGTGCATGGAGTGGACGAACCGCTCCGGATCCACCGTCCTGGTGGCCGCGACCAGTGACTGCGCGAGCACCTGCCCGCCGAAAACCCTATGGTGGGGCTGCTGCTGGGAAGGGCCCAGGAAAATATCCTCATCCGTCCGTGCGCCCTCAAGCTCACCAAGGTCCAGCAGTTCGATCAGCGATGAGGTTGGGTCTCCGCTTGGCGGCGCCAGCAGTCCGGCTTCGGCTTCAGTCATGGTCCGACTCTAGACGGCGCCCCGGGAACCACTCAACCGGAGTGCAGCCGGTAGTGTCTTAGGTGTGTCTGAACTTCTCACTTCGTCCTTCCGTTTCGCCGATCCCCGGGATCTGGCCGACCTCAAGACGTTCGCCACCCGCGCCAAAGCCATAGACGACGGCGGAGCGATGCGCCTGCAGGCCGCCGGCATAGTCCTTGCCGCCTACGTTTGCGTCCTGCGGCCCAGGCTCCTGGGCGAATCGACGCCCACCATCCTGGGCCTGCGCACCATGGCCCTGGCGGAACCGTCGGGGACCGATGTCACCGTTGCGTTGTCATCGGTCCTGGACCGGCTGGCACGGGCGGGGGATCAGGACGTCGAATTCCCAGTTCCGCCCACCACTGTCAGCGAATCATGGACGGGGGTCGGCGCACCGCGGGGCGGTTGGGAGCTGCTGGGGTCCGTCAGCGACGCCCGCCTTCGGGCTGCGGCGGAGGCGGGCATCGCCGAGGTGGCAGGCATTGTGCCGGACAAGCCGGGCGCCCTCATCGTCAACAACGCACGGGCTGCGGTGTGGGGGCGGGAACTGGACGACGCCGGCCTGCCCGCCGGTGCAGCCTTCGCGGCCTTCGCGCTGGGGTTCCTGGGTGACGGAGACCAGAAGCTTTACCGGGCCGGCCGCTGGTTCCGGCTGACCGGGCCCCGCGGCCACGTCCTGGCGCGGACCGGCAGCGGCCTGCTCTAAGGCCAGGCTGCCGCGGCCGCGTTGGGGCGGCGGGAAAATCGGGCTTAGGCTCCGGAAGGGCTGTTCACCATGGACAAGGCGGCCCGCTCCATGTAGTCCCACAGTGTGCCTTCGTAGAGTGGCGGCAGTTCCAGCGCATCGACCGCGGTCCGCATGTGGAACAGCCACCGGTCCTTCGCCTCGGGCGTGACCTTGAACGGCATGTGGCGCATCCGCAAGCGCGGGTGGCCGCGTTCCTCGCCGTATGTGGTGGGGCCGCCCCAGTACTGCTCCAGGAACATCAGGAACCGGCGCTTCGCCGGGGCCAGATCCTCTTCCGGATACATCGGCCGCAGCACCGGATCGGTGGCCACGCCGTCGTAGAAGACGTCGATGAGCTTTACGAAGGTGTCGTGGCCGCCCACGGCATCATAGAAGCTGTCGGTGTACTCCGGCTTGCTGAAGGGATCGTTCTGCATCAACTGGGGCCGCTGCCCTGGGACAGGGCGGCGTGGCTCGATGGGAAGCGACATGCTAGTCCCCGGCTTTCTGGTCTGTCTTCTTGGTCTCAACGTGCGCCGAGCCCTGGTCGGTGGTCCCGTCGTCGGATTCGTGCAGCGGGACGTAGCGCCCCTGCGACCGGTTGCCCACGCGCAGGATCTCACCGTTGCGCAGGTACCAGATGGCGCCGTCGTCGGAGCGGACACGGGTGATCCGCAGGCCCATGGACTCCACCACGCCCACCACTTCGCTGGTTTCGATCACGTCGCCGATCCCGTACTGGTCTTCAATGGTAATGAAGATTCCGGCCAGGAAGTCCCGGATCAGCTGCTGGGCGCCGAAGCCGATGGCCACACCCAGGATGCCCACGCTGGTCAGCAGCGGGGCGATATTGATGTCCAGGTTCTGCAGCACGTACATGCCGGTGATAATGACCACCAGCACGCCCACCACGCTGTTCAGGAGCGAACCGATCGTCTCCGCGCGCTGGACCCGCCGTTCGTGGTCCAGGGCGCGGAAAGCCGGGGCCACCCATTTGAAGGTTGGCTTCTTGAAGAAGTTGCTTCCCGCCGCGACGCGCTTGGTGATGCGCGAGATGACGAATGTCGCCACCAGCCAGACGGCCACGCCAACGCCGAGGCTGATCACGATGCCCGGGATGCTCACGCCGCTTGGCTGGCTGGTGGCAGGGGGAAGAAGGGACAACATGCTGACCATTGGTGGAAGTAGCTCCTTGGGATATTGCTCTGTTCTCTTTCAACCCTAGCGCCGTAGCGTGGAGCAATGCGCATCCTCATCCTCGGCGGAACGGCCTTCCTCTCCAAGGAGATTGCCACGCAGGCGGTTGCTGCCGGGCATGACGTCACCTGCCTGGCGCGCGGAACAACGGTCGCGGCACCACCCGGCACAGCGTGGATCAGGGCTGACCGGTCAACAGGCCAGGCCGCGTATGGGGAACTGGCCGGCGTCTGGGATGCCGTGGTCGAGGTGGCACGGGATCCTAAACCGGCACGGGAAGCCCTGGCGGCCCTGGCATGCCGGGCCGGGCACTGGACCTTCGTGTCCAGCTGTTCGGCCTATGCGGACAACTCCGTCCCCGGTGCGGCGGGGGACGCATCGCTGCTGCCGCCCCTGCCCGCCGGGACGCCTTCCACCCCGGACAATTACGGCGAATCCAAGGTGGCCATCGAGGAAGCCACGGTGCTGGCCACGAACGGCAAGGCCCACGTCTGCCGCGCAGGCCTTATCAGCGGCCCCGGCGACCCCACCGACCGTTACGGGTACTGGCCGGGCCGCTTTGCCCGTGACTCCGGACCAGTGCTTGTCCCGGACATCGGCGGCCACCCCACGCAGGTCATCGACGTCCGGGACCTGGCGGCCTGGATCCTGCTGGCCGCAGAACGCAGGATACCGGGTCCTTTGAACGCCATGGGGGACCAGGTCCCCTTCGCGGACCTCGTGAGCGCCTGCCGCGCGGCGTCCGCCACGGACACCGCCGCCGTTGCTGCTTCCGCAGACTGGCTGGTGGAACAGGGGGTCAACTACTGGTCCGGGCCGGAGTCCCTTCCCCTCTGGCTGCCACCCCACCACGAGGGCTTCATGGCCCGCAGCAACCGGGCAGCCAAAGCCGCCGGCATGGCGCTGAGGCCATGGCAGGAAACCCTGGGGGATACCCTGGGTGACGAACGCGCCCGCGGGCTGGACCGGCCCCGGAAGGCCGGCCTGTCTCCCGCCACGGAACAACGGCTTGTGAACCTGCTCCGCAGCGGCCCCGGACGCTAGCCCGCCACAGTCTCCGGCTGGTGCTCCACCGGAAAGTTCACACTGCGGGCGATGAAGCAAACCTGGTTGGCCTCGTGGTGCAGCGACGCCGCCAGTTCGGCCTGCGCGGCGTCGGCCACCGTCACCTGCGGATGCAGGACAACCCGCTCGAACTGGCCGCTGCCGTCCCGGTTCAGCCGCATCAGCCCGGTTGCCTCGTCCCGGTAGTCCGTGACCACCACACCGTGTTTCACCGCCACGTGCAGGTAGGACAGCATGTGGCACTGGGCCAGCGCGGCCAGGAGCAGTTGCTCCGGGTTGTACCGTTCCCGGTCCCCATGGAACGTGGGATCCGCCGAGCCCTTCAGGGGCGGCAGGCCCGGAATGAGCACATCGTGGTCGCGCGAGTAGCTCCGGTAGGACGAAGTCCCGTCCCCACGGTTGCCGGTCCACTGGACTGTCAGGGAGTAGCGGTGTTCATCGAGGCTCACTGCAGGCTGCCGTCCGCCACTACGTCGGCGGCGCGTGCACGCAGGGCGCGGGCAACGCCGTCGCGGTTTTCCAGCATCATGCGGCGCAGCGCGGCGCTTTCAGCCGGCAGCGACGCCAGGAAGCCGTCGGTCCGGTCGATGGTGGCCTGGGTGGTCAGCAGCGCCGGGTAGAGCCCGACGACGATCTGCTGGGCCAGTGCGTGGGTGCGGGTTGCCACGATGCCCGGCACAGCCGCGAAATACTTTTCGGAGTACGGCTCCAGCAGCGAGCGGTCCAGCACCCGCATGAAGCCGGTCACCGCCGATCCCTGCAGCGCGTTGGACAGTTCGCCCTTGACCACGATGGACTCCCAGGCCGCGGCCTTCGCCTCCGGGGTGGGGATGGCAGCCTTGGCCAGCGCGGCCGCATTCTGTCCGCTGGAGGTGTTGTCCCGCTGCAGTTCCGCGTCGATGCCGTCCTGCCCCATCCGGCCACCCGCCACCAGCGAGGCCACCAGTTCCCACCGGAGGTCCTGGTCCAGGCTCAGTCCCGCCAAAGCCACCGACCCATCCAGCAGGCCGGCCACCCGGTCCAACTGGGACCCGCTGCGCGCCAGGAGGGCAAAGGCCTTGATGAACTGCAGCTGTCCGTCGGAGCCCGCCGGAACCTCCGCAGCCAGGTCCCACAGCCGGTCCGCCGCCGCCACTGTGGCGGCCTCGCGGTGCTCTTCCGCCACATAGAAGTTCAGGGTGGTGGCCAGCTGGCGGAGCTGGACCAGGATCACGGACGAGTCGGTCTCTGCGGCCACGTTGGCCAGGATCAGTTCCACGTACTTCCGGGCAGGCGTCTCGCCGTCCCGGGCAGCGTCCCACGCCGAGTTCCAGACCAGGGTCCGGGGCAGGCTTCCGGCGAAGTCCTTGAGGTGGGCGGTGGCGGTGGCCAGCGATTTGGGATCCAGCCGCACCTTGGCATAAGCGAGGTCGTCGTCGTTGATGAGGATCAGGTCCGGCTGGGCAAGGCCGGCCAGCGCCGGCACTTCAGTACGTTCGCCGTCGACATCCAGCTCCTCGCGGTGCACCCGCTCCAGCTTGCCGGCGCCGTTCAGGTTGTACAACCCTACGGCCAGGCGGTGCGGGCGGAGCGTGGGCCACTCGGGCACCGCGGACTGCAGGACCGCGAAGGAGCGCAGCTTCCCGTCCGGGTCCACATCCAGCTCGGGGGCCAGGGTGTTGACGCCTGCGGTCTCCAGCCACTGCCGGCCCCAGTCATCCAGGTCGCGGCCGCTGGCCTTTTCCAGTTCCACCAGCAGGTCCTGGAGTTCGGTGTTGTGCCAGGAGTGCTTGGCGAAGTATTCACGGACACCGGCCATGAACTGTTCGGGCCCCACCCAGGCCACCAGCTGCCGGAGCACCGAGGCACCCTTGGCGTAGGTGATGCCGTCGAAGTTGACCTCAACGTCCTGCAGGTCGTTGATTTCGGCGAAGATCGGGTGCGTGGTGGGGAGCTGGTCCTGCCGGTAGGCCCAGGACTTCTCCACCGACGCGAACGTGGTCCAGGCGCTGGTGAAGGACGTGGCTTCCACCGCCGCCAGGTGGGACATGTACTCGGCGAAGGACTCGTTGAGCCACAGGTCGTTCCACCAGCGCATGGTCACCAGGTCGCCGAACCACATGTGGGCCAGTTCGTGCAGGACCGTGATGGCGCGCCGCTCGATCTGGGCGCCGGTGACCTTGCTGCGGAAAACGTAGCCTTCCAGGATGGTCACGGCGCCGGCATTCTCCATGGCGCCGGCGTTGAACTCCGGAACGAACAGCTGGTCGTACTTCTCGAACGGGTACGGGCAGCCGAACTGGGCCTCGAAGAACCCGAAGCCCTGGCGGGTGAGTTCGAAGATGTTGTCCGCATCCAGGTACTGCATCAGTGATTTCCGGGCAAAGACGCCGAGCGGGATCACGCGGCCGTCGGAGCTGGTGACCTCACTGCGGACGGCCTGGTAGGGGCCGGCAATCAGGGCCGTGACGTAGGAGGACAGCCGGGGCGTCGGGGCGAACGTCCACACGGATCTTGCCGAGCCGTCCTCGGCCGGCGCGGCTTCCGCCGGAGAAGGCGTGGGGGAGTTGGAAATGACGTCCCAGTGCGACGGCGCCGCGACCGTGAAGGCGAAGGTTGCCTTCAGATCCGGCTGCTCGAAGACGGCGAACATCCGGCGGGAGTCGGGAACCTCGAACTGCGTGTACAGGTAGACCTCGTTGTCCACCGGGTCCACGAACCGATGCAAACCTTCCCCGGTATTCATGTACGGCATATCGGCCACAACGGTCAGTTCGTTCTGCTCCGCCAGGTCCGGCAGCTGGATGCGTACGCCATCTGAGACGGTGGCCGGATCAAGGCTGCGGCCGTTCAAGGTCACGCCGTGCACTGTGCGGGTAATGGCGTCGATGAAACTGGATGACCCCGGCGCCGCCGTGAATTTCACGGTGGTGGTGCTGCCAAAGACCTCGCCGCCGCGGGTCAGGTCGAGGCTGACATCGTAGGATTCGACGGTGATCAGATCGGCGCGCTCACGGGCTTCGGCGCGGGTCAGGTTCATGCCTGGCAAAGGAGGTCCTCCAGAGAAGTTTCGGCTGCCGGCCGGTGGTCCCGGTTTCCGGCACTGTGATGCATTCTTCCATCCCTGCAGGCCTTGGCAAGTTGCGCAGGTCACAGCGTGCTCCCCGCAGGGTCCGGCGATTGGCGGGGCGGCCCCAGGGGTAGCGTTAAATACATGGGAAAGCTGCTGGATTCGGTGGATACCAAGGCAATGCGTTTCGCTGTCGGGTTCCCCGTCGTGCTGGCCGCCGCCTTCGTCTACTGCGCGTTCCTGCTGCGTCCGGACCTTCCGGATCCACTCGCCATCCAGTGGACGGACGACGGCGGTGCCGCCTTTGCGCCGTTCGGCGCCTACGTGGGGGTTGGTGCGGCGGGAATCGTCGTGGCAGGCTGGCTGGTCCTGCTGCAGGCGGTACCCCTTGGCCGGCCGGTCATGATGCGCCGGATCATGATGGGGGCAGGGCTTTTCCTCAGCCTCTTCATGACCTCCGCCCTTGCCGCAGGGCTGATTGGCCAAACCGGGCTGGCCGACGCCCGGCAGTCGCACGTGGACATGACGGTCCTCGCCCTCGGCAGCGGTGCCGCAGTCTCGCTCGGCGTGGCCATGGGCATGGTGTACAAGGCTGACCGGCAATGGTCTCCCGATGACGACCGCGCACTGCAGATAGCCATCGCCAGGGAACTGGATCCAGACCTTGCCCGGGACAGCATCAGGCTCTGGGTGCATGCCAGGAGTTCGGTCTTCGTGATGATCGCCATCGCTTCCCTGTTCCCGGCAGCCCTGATTGCGGTGGTGGTGCCGTGGCTGGGGATCCTCCTGGTGGTCCTGGCCGTCATCGGCGCCGCGTTCCTCTTCGCCCGCGTCCGGGCAGACCGCCGAGGGCTGAAGGTCATGCTGGCCGGGCTCGTCCCGGTCATGGACGTGCCGGCCGGCGCCATTGCGGATGCCAGCGCCGCGGACGTCAAGGCCGCCGATTACGGCGGGTGGGGCTACCGGCACCACGGCGGAACCGCGGCCATGCTGGTCAGCAGCGGGCCCGCCGTCGTCGTCAGCAAGACCGACGGCCAGCGCGTCGCCGTCAGCGGCGGCAGCCAGGCCTCGGCCGCGCGGCTGGCCGAAGTCCTCACCCGGGTGGCCGCCCGGGCCCGGCGCGGCGGAAGCACGCCACCCGCCACCGGACGCCCCGGGACCTGACCCGCGGCAGTCCGAGTATCCTTATCGGTGTCGTTCCGGCCTCCACCGGCGGCCTGCCAGCCCCACGAAATGAACGGACTTAGCACGTGACCACAACCCCTGCCTTCCCGCGGGTCCACATTGCCACCGACCACGCAGGCATGGAGCTCAGCGCCCACCTGGTGTCCCACCTGACCGGGAAGGGGTACGAGGTGGTGGACCACGGGCCCAAGGTCTACGACGCCCAGGACGACTACCCGTCCTTCTGCATCAACGCGGCCCTTGCCGTAGTAGCGGACCGGGAGGCCGGCATCCACGCCCTGGGCATCGTGCTTGGCGGCTCCGGCAACGGCGAACAGATTGCCGCCAACAAGGTCAGGGGCATCCGCGCCGCCCTCGCCTGGAACCTCTCCACTGCAACCCTGGCCCGCGAGCACAACGATGCCAACGTGGTGGCCCTGGGCGGCCGCCAGCACACGGTGGAAGAAGCCACCGAACTGGTCGAGGCATTCCTGGCCGAACCGTTCAGCAACGATGAACGCCACATCCGCAGGATCGAAAAGATCGCAGTGTTCGAGGCAACCGGCGAGGTCATCGAGTAGTGCCTGAAGGCCATTCCGTCCGCAGGCTCGCCCGGCAGTTCGGTGATGTCTTCACCGGCGAGGCCCTGGCCGTGTCCAGTCCGCAGGGCAGGTTCAGCGGGGGAGCGGCGCTGCTGGACGGCCGCACCATGGTCGCCGCCGAGGCACACGGCAAGCACCTGTTCCTGCATTTCGACAACTCGCTGGTGCTGCACGTCCACCTGGGACTGTACGGCGCCTGGAGCTTCGGCGGCGACAGCACCTTCACCGGTGCCTCCAGCATCGGCGCCCACAGGCGGGTAGGGGAGCAGGAGGCCTTCGGGGACCCGGACGACGACGGCAGCGCACCTTACGCCGGGCCGCCGGCACCCGTTGGGGCGGTGCGCGTCAGGCTCGCCGGAAGGCACGGCTGGGCGGACCTTCGCGGTGCCACCACCTGTGAAACCATCACCGCAGCGGAAGCGGATGCGGTGCTGGCACGGCTGGGGCCCGACCCGTTGCGGAACCTGCGCGGTGACGCCGGCCGGTTCGCCGCGAAGCTTCGATCCAGGAAGACCCCGCTCGCAGCCCTGCTCATGGACCAGAAGGTGATTGCCGGCGTCGGGAACGTCTACCGGGCGGAAGTCCTGTTCCGCCGCCGCCTGGACCCGTGGCTCCCCGGAAGCGCGCTGCCGGACGGCGACGCCCGGAAGCTCTGGCGGGACATCGTCGCCGTCATGACCGACGGGGTGGCGGACGGGCGGATCATCACCACCCCGCCCAAGTACTGGAGGCTCGATGGCACCACCGCAGCCAAGGCCGCCGCGGCGGGCGTGCCCGTGCCGGCCAAGAGCGCCGGCTTCCCGCACGGTGACGACGTCCATTTCGTCTACAAGCGGCAGGGCCTGCCGTGCCGGGTGTGCCGCACTGTCGTGCTGATTGCCGAGCTGGCCGGACGGAACCTCTACTGGTGCCCGTTCTGCCAGCAGCCGCAGGAGTAGGCCAGCCTGCCTGGGCCGCGCCTTCGCGGGGCACTTTGGCACGGACACGCCGCCCGCCGTCGGGAATTACTGCTGATGCGCCGTCAAAATGCCCCATGACGGTTCGCGACACGGCTTAAAACCAAAGGGACCCCTCTGCAGAGGGGTCCCTTTTTATGGAGGGGACGACGGGAATCGAACCCGCGTAATCAGTTTGGAAGACTGAGGCTTTACCATTAAGCTACGTCCCCGAAGGAAGATCCGTTTTTCGCGGAAACTCCGGGCTGGCTGTTCAAGCCGGATACAACTAAACCTAATCCATGGCCTACGTGTCAAATGTGCAATCCCGACGCGTATCACCGTAGACTTGCCTGTGCACTTACGGGGTGTAGCTCAGCTTGGCTAGAGCGCCTGCTTTGGGAGCAGGAAGTCGCAGGTTCAAATCCTGTCACCCCGACTCTGCGGCCAGGACCAGTCGGCCTGGACATCCAATGCGTTTGCAGAAACCCATCCCACAACCCAGGAGTACTTAGACCGTGAAGAGCGCTGTCGAGAACCTCACCCCCACGCGGGTCAAGCTCAATGTTGAGGTCCCCTTTGAGGAACTGAAGCCCAGCATCGACTCGGCCTACAAGACTGTTGCCTCGCAGATCCAGGTCCCCGGGTTCCGCAAGGGCAAGGTTCCCGCCAAGCTCATCGACCAGCGCGTCGGCCGCGGCTACGTCCTGGAGACCGCGATTAACGAGGGCCTTAACGGCTGGTACCAGGCTGCCGTGCAGGAGTCCGGCATCCGTCCCCTGAGCCGTCCCGAGGTGGAGATCACCGAGGTGCCCGATCCCTCAGCAACCGACGGCGGCCTGAAGTTCGCCGCCGAGGTTGACGTCCGCCCCGAAATCGAACTCCCGGACTACTCCGGCATCGAGGTCCAGGTTGCGGCTGCCGAATCCTCCGAAGCCGACGTGGACAAGGCCCTCGACGAACTTCGCGGCCGCTTCGGCACCCTGAAGTCCGTCGACCGCCCCGCTGCTGACGGCGACTTCCTCACCATCGACATCACCGCCACCATCGACGGCGAAGAGGTCGACTCCGCTGCCGGCTTGTCCTACCAGGTTGGCGCCGGCACCATGCTCGAGGGCATGGACGAGGCCGTTACCGGCCTGAGCGCCGATGAGGACGCCATCTTTGACACCACGCTGGTGGGCGGCGACCACGCCGGCGAAGCAGCCCAGGTCAAGGTAGTGGTCAAGGCCGTCAAGGAACGCGAACTGCCCGAGGCGAACGATGACTTCGCCCAGCTGGCTTCCGAGTTCGACACCCTCGCCGAGCTGCGCGAAGACCTCGCCAAGCAGGCTGCTGACTCCAAGATCGTGGAGCAGGGCGTTGAGGCCCGCGACAAGGTCCTGGACAGGCTGGTGGAGCTCGTTGAGGTTCCCGTTCCGGATTCCGTCGTCGAAGAGCAGCTCGAAGCGCACTTCCAGGAGGCCAACGGCCACGGAGACGGCGAGCACGACACCGAGGAGCACCGCGAAGAGGTCCGCGCCAACACGGCCCGCGCCTTCCAGAACGAAATCATCCTCGACGCCATCGCGGAGAAGGAAGAAGTCAACGTCAGCCAGAACGAGCTGATCGACTACATCGTCACCACCGCCAGCCAGTACGGCATGGACCCCAACCAGTTCGCCCAGATCATCGATCAGAGCGGCCAGGTGCCCATGATGGTCTCCGAGGTTCGCCGCCGCAAGGCGCTGGCCGTCGTCCTCGGCCAGGCCACGGTGACCGACACCGAGGGCAAGGCAGTGGACCTGAGCGACTTCGTCCGCCCCGGCGGCGAGGAAGTTCCCGCAGCCGTTGCAGCCGACGCTGACGCCATCGAAGCTGACGCCGCTGACACCGAGGCTGTCGAAGCTGAGGACGCCACCGCAGAGGCCAAGGCCTAGTCCTCACCGGACCCGCAGCACGGCCCCTGGATCGTTCCGATCCGGGGGCCGTTCGCGTTGGAGCTGTAACAACACACTGCGGATTCGACGATCGTGCGCCGTCAGCGAACAGCCGTCGGTGCGCGAACAAAACACCGGGGAAACCGGTTAGTGTCCAAGTAGTGATTTTCAGTGATGTCACCGTCACCAGTGAGAGGTAAGTAAACATGTCACAGCACTCAGAGGCCCCCCGGATGGCGACCGTCGATCCTGCAGCCCAGGACAACTACATTTACAACCGCCTTCTCAAGGAGCGGATCATCTGGCTGGGCTCGGAGGTGCGTGACGACAACGCCAACGCGATCTGCTCGCAGCTGCTCCTGCTCTCGGCCGAGAACCCGGAAAAGGACATCTACCTCTACATCAACTCGCCCGGCGGCTCCGTCACGGCAGGCATGGCCATTTACGACACGATGCAGTTCATCCCCAACGACGTCGTCACCGTCGCCACCGGCCTGGCCGCGTCCATGGGCCAGTTCCTGCTCTCCTCGGGCACCAAGGGCAAGCGCTACGCCACCCCCAACGCCCGCGTCCTGATGCACCAGCCCTCCGGTGGCATCGGCGGCACGGCTTCGGACATCAAGATCCAGGCCGAGCTCATCCTGCACATGAAGAAGGTCATGGCGGAACTGACCGCTGAGCAGACCGGCCAGACCGTTGAAACCATCCTCAAGGACAACGACCGCGACAAGTGGTTCACCGCCACCGAGGCCCTCGAGTACGGCTTCTTCGACAAGATCGCCGCGCACGCCGGCTCCGTGTCAGGCGGCGGCGGAACCTCGAACGGTTCCTCCGGCGAATCCGCCTCCCAGAGCTAACCGGCATCCAGAACCCTTTCGATCAGGAGCAAAAACAATGAACTACAACTTCGGGTGGTCAGCCGGCAATCTTCCGTCCAGCCGCTACGTACTGCCGCAGTTCGAGGAACGCACCCCCTATGGCTTCAAGCGCCAGGACCCGTACACCAAACTCTTCGAGGACCGCATCATCTTCCTCGGCGTGCAGGTGGACGATGCTTCCGCTGACGACATCATGGCGCAGCTGCTGGTCCTGGAGTCCACGGACCCGGACCGCGACATCACCCTCTACATCAACTCCCCGGGCGGTTCGTTCACGGCCATGACGGCCATCTACGACACCATGCAGTACATCCGCCCGGAGATCCAGACTGTCTGCCTGGGCCAGGCCGCCAGCGCCGCTGCAGTCCTGCTCGCGGCCGGCACCCCCGGCAAGCGGCTTGCCCTGCCCAACGCCCGCGTCCTGATCCACCAGCCCGCGCTGTCCGGCGGCCAGGGCGGGCAGGCATCCGACCTGGAGATCCAGGCAGCCGAGGTCATGCGCATGCGCTCCTGGCTTGAGGACACCTTGGCACAGCACTCCGGCCGTACGTCGGAGCAGGTCAACAATGACATCGAACGCGACAAGATCCTCACCGCCGACGAGGCCCAGGCATACGGCCTCATCGACCAGGTGCTTGATTCCCGCAAGATCAAGCCCCAGGCGATCACCAGGTAGCAGTACGGAAAGCCGGTGCGGCCAGTTCATTTGGCCGCACCGGCCTTTTCTTTCCACCCTTGGGGCCGAATGTGACCTAGAGTGGATGGTGTCACAAACCGGTCCTCGCTGGCCCGGAAGATTTCAGCAATGGTGCAGGGCTGCCTGGCAGCAGGATACTAAGGGGTTCACATATGGCTCGGATTGGCGAGAGCACGGATCTGCTGAAGTGCTCTTTCTGTGGAAAGAGCCAGAAGCAGGTGCGCAAGCTCATTGCCGGGCCCGGTGTCTACATCTGCGATGAATGCATCGAGTTGTGCAACGAAATCATCGAAGAGGAGCTGGCTGAGGTCGCCGATCTGGGCAGCTTCGAATTGCCCAAGCCGCGTGAAATCTTCGACTTCCTCCAGGAATACGTCATCGGCCAGGAGCCTGCCAAGCGCTCCCTCGCCGTCGCGGTCTACAACCACTACAAGCGGATCCAGGCAGGCCATGCGCCAAAGTCCGGGAGCCTGGGGGAGGGCGGCCACCACGACGACGTCGAAATCGCCAAGTCCAACATCCTCCTCATCGGCCCCACGGGCTGTGGCAAGACCTACCTCGCCCAGACCCTTGCGCGGCGGCTCAACGTTCCTTTCGCCGTGGCGGACGCCACCGCACTGACTGAGGCCGGCTATGTGGGTGAGGACGTGGAGAACATCCTCCTCAAACTCATCCAGGCCGCGGACTACGACGTCAAGAAGGCCGAACAGGGCATCATCTACATCGATGAGATCGACAAGATCTCGCGCAAGAGCGAGAACCCCTCCATCACCCGTGACGTCTCCGGTGAGGGTGTGCAGCAGGCGCTCCTGAAGATCCTGGAGGGCACAGTGGCCTCCGTTCCGCCGCAGGGTGGACGGAAGCACCCGCACCAGGAATTCATCCAGATCGACACCACCAACGTCCTGTTCATCGTGGCCGGCGCCTTCGCAGGCCTGGAGGAGATCATCGGGTCCCGTTCCGGCCGCAAGGGCATTGGTTTTGGTGCCCCGCTCAACGAGGCCAGCAAGAAGGTGGACTCCTACGGCGAGGTCATGCCGGAGGACCTGCTGAAATTCGGACTGATCCCCGAATTCATCGGCAGGCTCCCGGTGATCACCACCGTGTCCAACCTGGACCGGGACGCCCTGATCCAGATTCTTTCCACCCCCAAGAACGCCTTGGTGAAGCAGTACCAGAAGATGTTCCAGATCGACGGCGTGGAACTGGTCTTTGATGACACCGCCCTGGACGCGATCGCGGACCAGGCCCTGGAGCGCGGCACCGGTGCCCGCGGCCTCCGGGCCATCCTCGAAGAGGTCCTGCTTCCCGTGATGTTCGATCTTCCCAGCCGCGAGGACGTTGCCAGCGTGGTAATCACTGAAGACGTGGTCCTGCGGGGAGCCGAGCCCACCATGATTCCGCACGTGGCCAAGCGCCGTAAATCTGCCTGACCGAGAGGACCTTCATGACTTCACCTGCCAAGAACAAGGCCGATTTCTGGTTTGACCCCCTGTGCCCGTTTGCCTGGGTCACCTCCCGGTGGATTGGCGAGGTCGAAACCGTCCGAGACATCGAGACCGAGTGGCACGTGATGAGCCTGGCCGTCCTGAACGAGGGACGGGACCTGGACCCCGGGTACCGCGAGTCCATGGACAACGCCTGGGGCACGGTCCGCGTGATCATCGCCGCCAGGGAAGAACACGGGCCGCAGTTCATCAAACCGCTCTATGACGCCATGGGCACCCTGATCCACAACCAGGGTGAAAAGGACCGGACGGCGGTCATTTCCAAGGCCCTTGCCGACTGCGGTCTCCCGGCCTCCCTTGCTGACGCAGCCAACACCGACGCTTACGACCAGCTGCTCCGGGCCAGCCACGAGGAAGGCATTTCGCTGGTGGGCCAGGACGTCGGCACCCCCGTAGTCGCCTTCAATGGAACCGCATTCTTTGGCCCGGTCCTGACCCGCATACCGCGGGGCGAGGAAGCCGGCAGGATCTGGGACGCCACTACCACGATCGCCGCCTACCCTCACTTCTTTGAGCTGAAGCGCAGCCGCACGGAAAGCCCCGAATTCCACTGACGCCCAGGACTGCCTGACCAGCTTCGGGCCGCCGAACCGGGACGCCAAGGGCCCCGGGAAAACTACCAATATGTAGTTTTCCCGGGGCCCTTGCACGTGGACCGGGGCGGGAGAACAATTGTCCTTACCACTTCGAAAGAAGGGGACGCAGGAACCAAAGATTCAGTGATATGTAGTTTGACGCAGCCATCGGCAAAGTTGAATGCAGCTACCAGTGACGGCGTAGTAAGACCTGAAGATCAGCGGATCCTGCCAGACCATCAGAGCACGTCACCGGATGGTCGAAACAGTCGAAGCCCCACCAACGGCAACACGCTGATGGGGCTTCCCCTGTGTCTGGAACCCGGGGTGTCCGGGACCAGGCGTGATCAGGATCAGGCCTTGGCGGGCTCGTCGCTCGGAGCGAGGGCAACATCGGTCACGGCGAGGTCTCCCTCTCCCACCACCAGGGTGATTTCCCGGGCGTTGGACGCCGCCTTCAAATCAGCCAGCCCGGCTTGCAGCTGTGCAGTCAGCATCTCCGGGGCTGTGATGGTGGCGGACAGCACTTCGGTGCGCTGCTTGACCTTTGCCTCGGACTTGGCCTTGCGGACACCGCTGAGGGCCACGCCGACCGTCGCCAGCATGGTGGTGTCCCCACCGGGGATCTCCAGCGCTGCCGGCCACGCGGCCCGGTGCACGGACCCGTTGCGCCACCAGCTCCATACTTCCTCCGTTGCGAAGGGCAGGAACGGTGCGAACAGCCGCAGCAGGGTGTCCAGGGTGGTGGCCAGGGCGGCAAGCACGGATGCCTGCTCCGCTTCGCCCGCAGCCCCGTACGCGCGGTCCTTAATCAGCTCCACATAGTCGTCCGTGAACTGCCAGAAGAATGACTCCGTGAGCTGCAGGGCGCGGGCGTAGTCGTAGTTGTCGAACGCCTTGGTGGACTGGGCCACGACGTCGGCCAGCTGGGCCAGCAGTGCGCGGTCCAAGGGATTGGTCAGGACGCCGAGGTCGCCCGACAGCACAGAGTTCTCCGTGGCGCCGAGGTTCAGCACGAACTTGGAGGCATTCAGCAGCTTGATGGCCAGGCGGCGCCCGATCTTCATCTGGGCGATCTCGTAGGCGGTGTCGGCGCCGAGCCGCGCCGAGGCAGCCCAGTAGCGGACTGCGTCGGAGCCGTACTCGTTCAGGACATCAGTGGGGACCACCACGTTGCCTTTGGACTTGGACATCTTTTTGCGGTCCGGGTCCAGGATCCAGCCGGAAATGGCCGCGTGCTTCCAGGGCGCGCACTTCTGGAGTGCATCACCGCGGACCACGGAGGAGAACAGCCAGGTGCGGATGATGTCGTGGCCCTGGGGGCGGAGATCGAAGGGGAAGACCTTGGCAAACAGGTCCTCGTCCCGGCTCCACCCGCCCACGATCTGCGGGGTCAGGGAGGACGTGGCCCAGGTGTCCAGGACATCCGCGTCACCCGTGAAGCCGTTGGGCTGGTCGCGCTGTGCCTCGTCGAAGCCGGGGGCGACGTCGGCCGCGGGGTCCACGGGCAGCAGGTCGTCGGAGGGCAGGATGGGGTTGTCGTAGTCCGGGTTGCCCTGTGCATCGAGCGGGTACCACACCGGAATGGGGACGCCAAAGAAGCGCTGGCGGGAAACCAGCCAGTCACCGTTCAGGCCGGCGATCCAGTTTTCGTAGCGGGAGCGCATGAACGACGGGTGGAAGTCGATCTCTTTGCCCCGGCCGATGAGCCGTTCGCGGCGTTCTTCGTCGCGCCCGCCGTTGCGGATGTACCACTGCCGGGACGTGACCACTTCCAGGGGCTTGTCGCCCTTCTCGAAGAAATTCACCGGGTGGGTGATCTTCTTCGGTTCCCCGTCCAGGAGGTCCGCTTCCTTGAGCAGTTCCACCACGGCTTCCTTGGCGGAGAAGGCAGTCTTGCCGGCGATCGCCGCGTACGCCTGCTTGCCGGCCTCGCTGGTGATCCAGTCGGGGGTTTCGGCGATGATACGGCCGTCGCGGCCCATGATGGCGCGCGTGGGAAGCTGCAGTTCCCGCCACCAGGTGACGTCTGTGAGGTCACCGAAGGTGCACACCATGGCGATGCCGGAACCCTTGTCCGCCTTGGCCAGCGGGTGGGCCTTGACCTCGAGCTCGACGCCGAAGAGGGGGGACTTCACCGTCTTGCCGAACAGCGGCTGGTACCGCTCGTCGTCGGGGTTTGCCACCAGCGCGGCACAGGCAGCCAGCAGTTCCGGGCGGGTGGTTTCGATGAAGACCTTGTCCCCGTCTTCGGTAAAGAAGGGGTAGCGGTAGTAGGCGCCGGGAACCTCGCGGTCCTCCAGCTCGGCCTGCGCAACGGCCGTCCGGAAGGTGACATCCCATAGCGTGGGCGCTTCGGCCATGTAGGCGTCGCCGGCGGCCAGGTTGGCCAGGAAGGCGCGCTGGGACACTGCCCGGGAGGTGTCATCGATGGTGCGGTAGGTCAGGTCCCAGTCCACGGACAGGCCCAGGGTCTGGAACAGGTTTTCGAAGACTTTCTCGTCCTCGACAGCCAGTTCCTCGCACAGTTCGATGAAGTTCTGGCGCGACACAACGTCGAAATCGCGCTGGTTCTTGGCAGGCTGTGCCGGAGGCCGGTAGTCCGCGTTGTAGGGGATGGCGGGATCGCAGCGGACGCCGTAGTAGTTCTGCACGCGGCGTTCCGTCGGCAGTCCGTTGTCGTCCCAGCCCATGGGGTAGAAGACGTTCTTGCCGGTCATGCGCATGTAGCGGGCCTGGACGTCCGTCTGGGTGAAGGAGAACATGTGCCCCACATGCAGGGATCCCGACGCGGTGGGCGGGGGAGTGTCGATCGAGTAGACCTGCTCCCGGGTGGTGTCGGGGTTGAACTTGTAGGTTCCCTCGGCCAGCCAGCGCTGGGTGAGCGCGGTTTCGAGGCCTTCGAGGGCCGGCTTGTCCGGGACGTTGATGGGGGCGGTGATGGGCGTGTCTGTACCCTGCGTGTCTTCAGCCATTGGGCAATTCTTTCATGCCGGCTTCCATCCCACCCAACCCGCACCACCCGGCGGGGCACGGGCGCGGGTAGCATGCGCCGTATGGGCGATATTCAGGGCACGTTTCGAGTAAAGCGCATCTACGAGCAGCCGGCGATCGACGACGGCTTCCGGGTGCTGGTGGACCGGCTCTGGCCCCGTGGGGTGCCCAAGGAAAGTGCCGCCGTCGACCTCTGGCTCAAGGACGTTGCGCCCTCCACGGAACTGCGCAAGGAGTTCAACCACCGCCCGGAGCGGTTCGCCGATTTCAGCGCACGCTACCGGCTGGAACTGGACTCCAATCCGGCAGTGGAGACCCTGCTGGTGCTGGCCGCCCGCCACTCCCGGGTCACCCTCCTCTACGCTGCCCGCAATACAGAGGAAAACAATGCCAGGGTCCTGCTTGATTACCTCCTGGGACGGCCACCCGGCTGATCCCGCTAGGGTGGTGCCATGACTGAGGACTTGCAGAAAAAGGCAGCACTGGTAACCGGAGCGAGCAGCGGAATCGGGGAGGCAGCAGTGCGTGCGCTGCGCGCCGACGGGTGGACGGTCTTCGCCGTGGCACGCCGCGCAGAGCGCCTGGCGGCCCTGGAAAGCGAAACAGGCGCCATCGCAATTCCCGCGGACATTGCAGAGGACGACGACGTGTCCCGGCTGCTCGCGCGGGTCACCGAGGCGGGCGGCATCGACACACTGATCAACATCGCCGGCGGCGCCCGCGGCGCCGACAAGGTGGCCGACGCCAGCACGGCGGACTGGGAGTGGATGTACCGCGTCAACGTCCTGGGCACCATGAAGCTCACCCGGGCCTTCCTGCCGATGCTGCGGGCCACCGGGGAAGGAACGGTGCTGAACCTGACTTCCACCGCCGGTCTGGATGCATACGAGGGCGGCGGTGGCTACAACGCCGCCAAGTTCGGCCAGCACGCCCTCACCAACGCCCTCCGGCTTGAGGAAGCAGAGCACAACCTCCGGGTCATCGAGGTGGCGCCGGGACTGGTGCAGACCGAGGAGTTCGCCCTGAACCGCCTGGGGGACCCGCAGGCCGCCGGCAAGGTGTACCAGGGCGTGGAGAAGCCCTTGACGGCGGAGGATGTGGCCGACGTCGTCCGGTACGCGGTGACGGTCCCGCACCACGTCAACCTGGACCAGATCGTCATCCGGCCGGTGGCGCAGGCCGCCAACTACAAGCTCATCCGGAAGGGCTGAGCGGGCAGGAAGGGCTTCGGGCGGGAAGGCCTGTCCCGCCCCGGCCCTCTGAATGGCACTGGAGCTGCGGCGATAGTAGACTTTTCAATGGTTATGACCCGGCAATCACCGGTGAGCTTCCGGAAGAACCCGCGGCCGCTGCCTCCAAGGCACATCGCGTCAGTAGAACCGGACGGGTAAGCCCGTCACAGCAGTAATGAGAGGCCGGAGCGGCAGGTGTTCCTCACGGAACACGCAGCGCCGGTAAGTGAGGTGGTACCGCGGTGGGCGTGACGTCTTCGGGACGGCACGGCAGCCGTCCTCGCATCCTGAACGGAACGTCCGGCCCTGCCGGGGGTTCACCACGCTCAACCCAGGATGTCGAACATGACGTTTTACCCCAAGGCCTCAGCCTCCAGCACTTCCCCCAACGGCAGCGCCGGCGTATCCGCCTCCGTGAAGTTTCCGGAGATCGAAGAGCGCATCCTGAAGTACTGGGACCAGGACGGCACCTTCCAGGCCAGCATCGACCAGCGCAGCGCCGACGTTCCCGGCGGCGAGCCGGGCAGCAACGAGTTCGTGTTCTACGACGGGCCGCCCTTCGCCAACGGCCTGCCCCACTACGGCCACCTCCTGACCGGCTACGCCAAGGACCTGGTGGGCCGCTACCAGACCCAGCGCGGCAAGCGCGTCGAACGCCGGTTCGGCTGGGACACCCACGGCCTGCCCGCCGAGCTTGAAGCCATGAAGCAGCTGGGCATGACGGACAAGACGCAGATCGAAGCCATGGGCATCGACAAGTTCAACGATGCCTGCCGTGCGTCCGTGATGAAGTACGCCGACGAATGGCGCAGCTACGTCACCCGCCAGGCCCGCTGGGTGGACTTCGACAACGACTACAAGACACTCAACGTCGAGTACATGGAATCAGTCCTCTGGGCCTTCAAACAGCTCCACGACAAGGGCCTGACCTACAACGGCTACCGCGTCCTTCCGTACTGCTGGAAGGACGAAACACCGCTGTCCAACCATGAGCTGCGCATGGATGACGATGTCTACAAGAACCGGCAGGACCAGACCGTCACCGTCACGTTCCCCATCCTTGCGGGGGAGTCGGAGCTTTCCAAGGAGCTTGCCGGCGTGCAGGCCCTCGCCTGGACCACCACCCCCTGGACACTGCCCACCAACGCCGCGCTCGCCGTCGGGCCTTCCATCACCTACGCCGTGCTGCCCGCCGGGCCCAACGGCATCAAGGCCGCCTCTGCCGACGCCCCCGTCAATGGCAGCTTCCTGCTCGCAGCCGACCTGCTGGGCAGCTACGCCAAGGACCTGGGCTACGACAGCTTCGAAGCTGCGGAAGCCGCAGTCGTGTCCACCCACACCGGCGCCGAACTGGAAGGCCTGGAGTACCAGCGGCTCTGGGACGACTTCGCCGACAACGAGAAGTACGGCATGGAGAACGCCTGGCGCTTCGTGGTGGCCGACTACGTGACCACCACCGACGGTACCGGCATCGTCCACCAGGCGCCCGCCTACGGCGAAGACGACCAGAAGGTGTGCGAGGAGGCAGGCATCCCCGTGGTGCTCTCCGTGGACGAGGGCGCCAAGTTCCTGCCGCTGTTCAAGCACGGCGACCTGCACGACATCGTCGGCCTGCAGGTCTTCGAGGCCAACAAGCCCATCACCCAGGTGCTCCGCGCCCAGGGCCGCCTGGTCCGCCAGGCCAGCTACGAGCACAGCTACCCGCACTGCTGGCGCTGCCGGAACCCGCTGATCTACCGCGCCGTGTCCTCCTGGTACGTGGAGGTCACCAAGTTCAAGGACCGGATGTCCGAACTGAACCAGGAGATCAACTGGATCCCCGACAACGTCAAGGACGGCCAGTTCGGCAAGTGGTTGGAAAACGCCCGCGACTGGTCCATCAGCCGCAACCGGTTCTGGGGCAGCCCCATCCCCGTGTGGCAGTCCACGGACCCCGAGTACCCGCGCACCGACGTCTACGGCTCCCTTGCGGAGATCGAGGCGGACTTCGGCCGGCTGCCCCTGAACAAGGACGGCCAGGTGGACCTGCACCGCCCGTTCATCGATGAACTCACGCGGCCCAACCCGGACGACCCCCGCACCCCCGAAGAGGGCCAGTCCGTGATGCGCCGCGTGGAGGACGTCCTGGACGTCTGGTTCGACTCCGGCTCCATGCCGTACGGCCAGGTGCACTACCCGTTCGAGAACGAAGCCTGGTTCAACACGCACAACCCGGCTGACTTCATTGTGGAGTACATCGGCCAGACCCGCGGCTGGTTCTACATGCTGCACATCCTGTCCACGGCGCTGTTCGACCGTCCCGCCTTCCGGAACGTCATCAGCCACGGCATTGTGCTGGGCTCCGACGGCCAGAAGATGTCCAAGAGCCTGCGCAACTACCCCGACGTTTCCGAGGTCCTGGACCGCGACGGCTCGGACGCCATGCGCTGGTTCCTCATGTCCAGCCCCATCCTCCGCGGCGGCAACCTGATCGTCACCGAGCAGGGCATCCGCGACGGCGTCCGCCAGGTCATCCTGCCGCTGTGGAACGTGTACAGCTTCTTCACCCTGTACACGAACGCCGCGAACGGCGGTGCCGGCTATGACGCGAACCTGCGCTACGAGGGCTACCGGGACACCCTGGACCAGTACCTGTTGGCCAACACCGGCGACCTGGTGCGCAGCATGACCGCGCAGCTGGACACGTACGACATCTCCGGTGCCTGCGACTCGCTGCGCAGCTACCTGGACATGCTGACCAATTGGTACGTCCGCCGCAGCCGGCAGCGGTTCTTCGACGAGGACCAGGACGCCTTCGATGCGCTGTTCACCGCCCTGGAGACCGTTACCCGGGCCGCGGCATCGCTGCTGCCGCTGGTCTCGGAAGAGATCTGGCGCGGCCTGACCGGCGGCCGGTCCGTGCACCTTGCCGACTGGCCGGATGCGGACCTCTTCCCGGCGAACCCGTCACTGGTGGAAGCCATGGACCGGGTCCAGCAGATCTGCTCCACCGGCTCCTCGCTCCGCAAGGCAGCCAACCTTCGGGTCCGGCTGCCGCTGCAGGAACTCACCGTGGTGGCACCCGGCGCAGACGCCCTGGAAGGCTTTGCCGCCGTCGTCGCCGATGAACTCAACCTCCGGTCCGTCCGCCTGCTGGACGCCGCCACGGCCTCCCCGGAGGAGTTCGGCATCCAGCAGAAGCTGGTGGTTAACGCCCGCGCCGCAGGCCCGCGCCTGGGCAAGAACGTCCAGGTGGCCATCAAGGGCTCCAAGTCCGGCGACTGGTCGGTGGACGAAAGCGGTGTTGTCACCGCGGGCGGCCTTCAGTTGGAGCCCCAGGAGTACACGCTGGAGACGGTGGTGGCGGAGTCCGACGGCGGTTCGGCAGCTGTCGCCGTGCTGCCCGGCGGCGGGTTCGTGGTGCTGAACACGGAAGTTACCCCGGAGCTTGAAGCCGAAGGCCTGGCCCGCGACATGGTCCGCGCCATCCAGCAGGCCCGGAAGGATGCAGGGCTCAACGTGAGCGACCGGATCCGGACCACCGTCAAAGCAGGGCAGAACGTGGTGGATGCCTTGTTGGCCAACGCCGAATTGGTCAAGGGCGAGACCCTGACCGTGGATCTGGCGGCTGAACCGGCTGACCTTTCCGAACCCGCCGTCGTGGTTGAAAAAGTGGAGGCCTAGGACATGTCCGACGAATTTTCCGTGGAAAGCGTCTACGCCGAACTGTTGGGGCGGGCGCCCGAGAACAAAATGGAGCCCCGGTTGGCGCCGCTGTTCCGTGCCATGGACGTGCTCGGCGAGCCCAACAAGGCGTACCCGATCATCCACGTGACCGGCACCAACGGCAAGACGTCCACGGCCCGCATGATCGAGTCCGTGCTCCGCGCCCAGGGCCTGAGCACCGGCCGCTACACCAGCCCGCACCTGTCCAAGGTCACCGAACGGATCAGCATCGACGGCCACCCGGTATCCGACGAAACGTTCGTCCGGATCTGGGACGAAATCCGGCCCTACCTGGAGATTGTGGACTCCGAGCTCGAAGCCGAGGGCCAGCCGCGGCTGACCTACTTCGAATGCCTCACCATCCTGGGCTTCGCCATCTTCGCCGACCAGCCCGTCAACGTGGCCATCATCGAAGTGGGCCTGGGCGGCATCACGGACGCCACCAACGTGGGCGACGGCCAGGTGTCGGTGGTCACCCCCATCTCGCTGGACCACACGGACCTGCTGGGGGACACGACGGCGGACATCGCCTACGAAAAGGCCGGCATCATCAAGCCCGGCGGCTTCCTCATCAGTGCAGCCCAGCCGGTTGACGCCGCCCAGGTGCTGCTGGAGAAGGCCAGGGAGGTGGGCGTACCGTTCCGCTTCGAGGGCGTGGAGTTCGGCGTCGAGTCACGGACAGTGGCCGTCGGCGGGCAGATGGTCACCATCCAGGGCATCGCCGGCCGCTACCCGGACCTGCTGGTGCCGCTGCACGGCGCGCATCAAGCACAGAACGCTGCCGTGGCGGTCGCCGCCCTGGAGGCGTTCTTCGGCGGTGAGAAGGAACTGCCCTTCGACGTCCTGCAGGAAGGCTTCGCCGCCGTCACCTCGCCCGGCCGGCTCGAGGTGGTGCGCACTGCGCCAACCATCATCGTTGACGCTGCCCACAACCCCGACGGCATCAAGGCCTCCGCAGTGGCGCTCCAGGAAGCATTCACCTTCACCCGGCTGGTGCCGGTAGTGGGCGTACTGAAGGAAAAGGACGCCGAGGAGATCCTGCGCGAACTCAAGGAATCCTTGGGAGGCGTGGCGGAGGAATACTGCTTCACCCAGTCCAACTCGCCGCGTGCCGTCCCCGCCGCCGAACTGGCGGAGCTCGCGATCGACCTGGGCTTCGGCGAGGACAACGTGCACATCGCCGAGAAACTGGACGACGCACTGGAGTGGGCAGTGGAACGCGCCGAAGCCAACGAGGACCTCTCCGGCGCCGTGCTGGTCACCGGGTCCATCACGCTGGTGGCCGAAGCACGGATCCTGCTTGGAAAAACGGAGGCGTGACCATGGCCAGACTGACCAAAGCGCAGCGCGAGTGGCGCCCCGGCATGCCGAAGAAGCGGCGCTCCACCAAGGTCATGTTCGCCTCCACGGTGTTGCTCCTCGAAGCCTTCGTGATGTTTTTCGCCACCCTGGTGGTGTTCGGCCTCCGCCGCGGTGAGTTCCCGCCGGCGCTGATCCTGGGCGTTGGCATTGCCCTCAGCGTGGTGATGATCGGCGCCTGTGCAGTCCTCAACAGGCCCTGGGGCATCGGGCTGGGATGGATCCTGCAGCTCGTCCTGATCCTCACGGGCATATTCGAGCCGGCCATGTTCCTGGTGGGCGCCCTCTTTGCGGTTGCCTGGTGGTACGGCATCCGCACCGGCATCCGGCTGGACCGCGAAGCTGCACAGCGCGCCCGCGAGCAGGCGGAATGGGAAGCGGCCCATCCCGACCAGGCCTCCGGTCCGGCCCAGCCACAGTCCCCGTAGGCCTGTCCCCGTAGACTTATCCCCAAATCCCACCAACGCATTGGAGCAGTTGTGACTACAGAGCGCACCCTCGTCCTGATCAAGCCCGACGGCGTCGCCCGTAACCTGACCGGCGCCATCCTGGCCCGCATCGAAGCCAAGGGCTACAGCCTGGTTGAGCTGAAGAAGGTTGACGCCACCCGTGAACTGCTGGAGCAGCACTACGAGGAGCACGTGGGCAAGCCGTTCTACGAGCCGCTGGTGGAGTTCATGCTCAGCGGACCCGTGGTGGCTGCCATCTTCGAAGGCCACCGCGTCATTGAAGGCTTCCGCTCGCTGGCCGGCACCACGGACCCCACGACGGCGGCGCCGGGCACCATCCGCGGCGACTTCGGCCGGGACTGGGGCTTGAAGGTGCAGCAGAACCTGGTGCACGGCTCCGACTCCACCGATTCCGCTGAGCGCGAGATCAAGATCTGGTTCCAGTAACCGCTCGCCCGCCCCAGGGGCTGATGACCGCGAACTGACAGATAAGGCCAATGTTCTTCATGAACATTGGCCTTATCTGTCACCTGGCGGGGGAGCGGAGCGGACTTAGAAGCCCGAGGTCCCCACAAAGACCTGGATGAACGCGAAGAAGATGGTGGCGATGACGGCCACGTACAGCAGCGCAGTGATGATCCAGCCGGAATCACCGAGGATGCGGGCTGCGCCTGAAGGCATGGGGATGACGCCAGCGGTGATGTTCCTGATGGTGGTCCACACAAAGAGCGGGATCATGGCCGCCCAGACGATCATGCAGAACGGGCACAGGATGTGGATGGAGTACAGGGCCTGGGACCACAGCCACACCACGAACGCGAAGCCGAGCGTGACGCCTGCCTGCAGTCCCAGCCAGTACCAGCGGGCAAAAGTGGCTCCCGAAAGCAGGGCCATGCCCACGGTGGTGGTGATCGCGAAAGCCACGATGCCGATAAACATGTTGGGGAAACCGAAGACGGAACTTTGCCACGTCTGCATTACCTGCCCGCACGAGATCCAGGGATTCACGTCGCACACCGTGGTGTGGCTGGGGTCCTTGAGCACTTCGAGCTTTTCCAGCACCAGGGTTCCGGAGGCAAGCCAGCCAACGACGCCGGTGATGACCAGCAGCCAGCCGAAAGGCCGCTTCCGGGCCATCGGCGGAACGGTAGCGGCCGGCGTAGCTTGTTGATCGGCGCTCCGATCCTCTTCACGGGCGCTGACTGGGGAGATGCTGGGCATGGGTTTGGCGTCCTTTTCGTCCGGTGCTCCTGTGCCTGATTGTAACGCCGGCAGCTGGTGCCACTACACAGTAACGGGAACAGCCGCCCCTGCCTCCGCGGCGATCCAGCTTGGGTATGAGAGAATAAACGTGGCTGGAAGCCGATCCACATTCGGACTCCGGTCCGGTGGTTTGTTCCCAAGACCGCCAATGATGAGCAGGGCAGGCTTCGGATTCTTCCGGCACACCCGCAACTCCATTGGGCGGCACCTGGTTGTGGCACGCAGAACAACGGGTTTTCAGAACATCCACCGGCTCCTACGGGCTGCCGCACCCCAACGACGGTGCGAACCTGGGAGTATCCACTTGACTTCTGTCAACGCCTGCGGGTTTTGACAATATGTGCCCCAATGGGTGCCGGATGTGGCGGTACGTCAGGGGCAGGAGTGTTGCCACATATGGACAATGATCAGGAACTGGCCGTTAACGTAGAAGCCGCGGCGGATGCTGCGGCACCGAAGAGGGCCCCACGCGCCCGGCGCAAAGCAGCTCCCAAGGCGATGGACGACGTGACGGAAGCCGTCGCCACGGCTCCGGAAGCAGCGGTTTCCCCCCACGTCGACGCAACACAGGCTGATGACGCGGAAAAGGCGCCCAAGGCTCCGGCCCGACGCACCCGCGCCCGGAAGAAGGTGGAGGCTGCGGAACCGCTGCCCACCTTCGCGGAGGAAGCCGGCCCCGCTGACGAGCGTGTCGCCGCCGACGGTGCCGGCGTTGACGCCTCCGCCGGGGCGTCGGCTGCCGTTGCTGCCGGCCCCGTTGTTGATGCTGCCGCCGCTGGCAGTCCCGCCGCCGCACCTGTTGCCGAACCAGCGGCAGACGTCGAAAGCAAACCGGTCCGCCGCCGTCGGGTAGCCACCCGCAAGGTTGCTTCCCCCGCCAGCGCCGAACCGGCACCTGCCGCAGCCGAAGCCGTGGTTGCGGGATCAGCAGCACCTGAAGCCGCAGTACAGGAAGCAGTGCAGGAGCCCGCCGCCGCGCAGGCGCCGGTGCAGGAGTCCGCGCCGACCGCGGAAACTGCCAAGCAGGCGCAGGAACCTGTCGCCGCCCAGGAGCCCGCGCCGGCCGCGGAAGCCGCCAAACCGGCGCAGGAAACCCCGGCTGCGTCCAGCGGCGGAGAACCTGAAGCCGCCGCAAGCCCCTTCGCTTCCCTGTTCCTGGAACCCGCTTCGCCCACCTCCGTGCTCTTCCAGGCACCGGACCTCAGCACTGTGGTCCGTCCCGCAGCGCCCGTCGCCGAGGAGCCTGAGGAGGAAGAAACCGAAGACACGGACGATTCCTCCAGCCGCCGCCGGCGCCGCAGCCGTGGCCGCAGGGGCCGCAGCCGGATCGGCGACAGGGCTGAAGAGGACAACGAGGACGGCAGCGTTGACGCCGACGCCCAGGACGAAGCCGACGAGGACACGGCCGGGACGGTGGAGGACGGCGTGACCTCCCGCCGTCGCCGTCGCCGCCGCCGTGGGGACCAGGACCTTGAGCTTACGGGTGGCGGGGACGACGATCCCCCCAACACGGTCACGCGCGTGCGCGCCCCGCGCGCTGTGACCGAGGCGCCCGCCAGCAACCGCGTCACCAGCGTCAAGGGTTCCACCCGCCTGGAGGCCAAGAAACAGCGCCGCCGTGAATCCCGCGACACGGGCCGCCGCCGCACGGTCATCACCGAAGCCGAGTTCCTGGCCCGCCGGGAGTCCGTTGACCGGCAGATGATCGTTCGCCAGCGCGACGACAGAATCCAGATCGCGGTCCTCGAAGACGGCGTGCTGGCCGAGCACTTCGTATCCAAGACCCAGCAGGACTCGTTGATCGGCAACGTGTACCTGGGCAAGGTCCAGAACGTCCTGCCGTCCATGGAAGCGGCGTTCGTGGACATCGGGCGCGGCCGCAACGCGGTCCTGTACGCCGGCGAGGTCAACTGGGAAGCGGTGAACCTCGAGGGCAAGCAGCGCCGCATCGAAAACGCGCTGAAGTCCGGCGATACCGTCCTGGTCCAGGTCACCAAGGACCCCGTGGGCCACAAGGGTGCCCGCCTCACCAGCCAGATCTCGCTGCCCGGACGCTACCTGGTGTACGTACCCGGCGGGTCCATGACCGGCATCTCCCGCAAGCTGCCCGACGTCGAACGGAACCGCCTCAAGCGCATCCTCAAAGACCGCCTGCCCGAGCACGCCGGCGTCATTGTCCGCACTGCCGCCGAGGGCGCTTCCGAGGAAGAGCTCACGCACGACATCAACAGGCTGCGGGCCCAGTGGGAAGGCATCGAAAGCCAGTCGGCCTCCACCAAGATCCTGGCCCCCGAACTGCTCTACGGCGAACCGGACCTGACCATCAAGGTGGTCCGCGACGTCTTCAACGAGGACTTCTCCAAGCTCATCATCTCGGGCGAGGAAGCCTGGGACACCATCGAGGCCTACGTAACCTACGTGGCCCCGGACCTGGTGGGCCGTCTCGAGAAGTGGACCAAGGACCAGGACATCTTCTCCGCTTGGCGCATCGACGAGCAGATCCACAAGGCCCTCGAACGGAAGGTCTTCCTTCCCTCGGGCGGCTCCCTGGTGATCGATCGCACCGAGGCCATGACCGTGGTGGACGTCAACACCGGCAAGTTCACCGGCAGCGGCGGCAACCTCGAGGAAACTGTCACCAAGAACAACCTCGAAGCTGCCGAGGAAGTGGTACGCCAGCTGCGGCTGCGCGACATCGGCGGCATTATCGTGATCGACTTCATCGACATGGTGCTCGAATCCAACCGCGACCTGGTGCTGCGCCGCCTGGTGGAATGCCTGGGCCGCGACCGGACCAAGCACCAGGTTGCCGAAGTGACCTCTCTCGGCCTGGTCCAGATGACCCGCAAGCGCATGGGCACCGGGCTCCTGGAAGTCTTCGGCGAGCAGTGCGAGGCCTGCGCCGGCCGCGGCGTGGTGACCCACGACGATCCCGTGGAGCACCGCCGGGCCAATGTCGTGGCCGCCGAGCACCACCACGTCCAGCGCAATGACAACCGGCCCGAAGCCCGGCCGGAAGCCCACCGCACCGAAAGCCAGCGGACCGACAACAACCAGCCGGGCGCACGTTCGGAACGAAAGCGGCGGCGCGGACGCAACGGCCAGCAGCCCGAGGCCGCTCCGGCTCCTGCCGTCCAGGTCCACACCGTCCACCCGGACCCTACGGACGCTGAGCGGCATGCCAAGGCAGAAGCAACCCGCCTTGCCCTGGCCAACATCGCCGCTGCTGCCCACGCCGCCCACCTGCACGACGAAGAGGTGGCGGCAACCCGGCAGGTGCCCGCCGCCCCGCCTGCGCCGGCTCCGGCGGAGGAGAAACACGACGCCGACGCCCCCACGCGTCCGGCGGCTGTCCTGACATTCGGTGGCGAGGAAGTCCCGCTTCCGTTCGTGGAGCATGCGGAGGAGCAGCAGCCCAAGCCGGCTCTCACCTTGGACCGGCTCGCTGAAGCGTTCGCCCACCTGGGCCAGCCGGCGTCGTCCGTGGAGGACGCTCCGGCCAGGACCGCGGAGGTGCCGCAGGCAGCCGAACCGTCCGCACCGGCACCGGCCACGCCGGAATCAGGGGCTGAAGCCGGGGGAGCGGAAGCCCGCACCGCGGTGGAAGTTCCAGGCGAAAAGGACTATTCGGACCACACGCTGGAACAGTCCCGGCAGCGCCGTCCGCGGCGCCACCGGGGTGCCAGCCGTGCGCAGGGTGCCGCCAACGAGACCGCCGTCCAGCACCACGAAAACGTCCAGTCGACTGCCGGAGGCCATTCGCACGCGGCCAAGGCCCCGGAAATGGATAAGGCACAGGCCACCGCCGAACCGGGCAAGGCGGCAGCGGAACCGATTATCCTCGGCGTCGGCGTCCCGGCTTCGGAGCTGTAAGCCGGAAGCCCCGGACAGGCAACAAAGACACATTCAGGAGTCCCCGCTTTGTGGACGGTTCCCCGGTGAATGACACGGGGAACAGTCCCAGGGCGGGGACTCCTGCGTGCGGCACCCACCCCTTTGCGGCAGGTGCTGTCACCTTTCCTGGGAATACGCCCCAGCGGCTAGGCTGGAAACCGACACGGGGTGCCGCGCAAAAGGCCGGCTGAGATCCACACCCGTTGAACCTGTCCGGCTAGTACCGGCGAAGGGATGTCTCTTGTCTTCAACCCTTTCCATGCCCCTGCCAGCTGCATTCGATGCACCCATTGAGTTGCCGGCAGGCCGTGACGTTCCACGCGTCCTCTCCATCGCGGGCTCGGACCCGTCAGGCGGAGCGGGCATCCAGGCAGACCTTAAGAGCATCGCCGCGCATGGCGGCTATGGCATGGCCGCCATCACCGCCCTCACAGCCCAGAACACCCAGGGCGTGCAGGCCGTGCACGTTCCTCCGGCCGCTTTCCTGGCCCAGCAGCTGGATGCCGTCAGCGACGACATCAACATCGACGCCGTCAAGATCGGCATGCTGGGTGACAGGGAAGTGATCCGCACTGTGCGCGGCTGGCTCGAAAAGGTGCGTCCCGACGTCGTGGTTCTCGATCCGGTGATGGTTGCCACCAGCGGCGACCGGCTGCTGAAGGAATCGGCGGAAGCGGCACTTCGGGAACTGCTGCCCCTTGCCCACCTCATCACCCCCAACCTGCCCGAGCTTGCCATGCTGATGGGCGCTGCCCCTGCGGAGAGCTGGGATGAGGCGCTGGCCCAGGGCAGGCGCCTGGCCGATGCCACCGGGGCCACAATCCTGGTCAAGGGCGGGCACCTGGCGGGGGAGCGCTGTCCGGACGCTCTGGTCAACACCGCGGGCCTGCTCGGGGAGGAGATAGTGGAAGTCCCGGGACCCCGTATTGCCACCCGCAACAGCCACGGCACGGGATGCTCCCTTTCCTCCGCAATGGCAACCGTGCAGGCACGCCTGGGCGACTGGGAAGCAACACTGCGGACCGTCAAGCCCTGGCTGGCCGGCGCCCTCGAGAACTCGGGCCAGCTGTCAGTGGGCCGGGGGAACGGGCCAGTGCACCACTTCCACCATCTGCGGCCGGCACTGCAGGAAGGCGGCTTCGCGGCCCGGCTATGGACGGAAGCCCAACAGGACCTCGACGACATCTACGCGCTTGACTTCATCCGCGGCCTGGCCGCGGGAGACCTGGCCGAGAAGGACTTCGCCTACTACCTGGCCCAGGACGCCCTTTACCTCAACGGGTACTCCCGCGTTCTGGCCCGCACCAGCGCCCTGGCCCCCTCGGAGGCCGAACAATTGTTCTGGGCAGGATCGGCCCAGAATTGCCTCGAAGTGGAAACGGAACTCCACCGCTCCTGGCTCAGCACACGGCCGGTCCAGGGCGGCCTGGGCCCCGTCACCAAGGCCTACGTTGACCACCTCACAGCAGCATCGGCGTCGGGCAGCTACGCAGTCCTGGCGGCAGCCGTCCTGCCCTGCTTCTGGCTCTACGCCGAGGTGGGCAGGAAGCTGCACTCCCAGTTCCTTTCCAGCTGTGAGCCTGAAGGGCACGCCTACGCGGCGTGGCTGCGCACCTACGCCGACGAGGGCTTCGCCGAAGCCACCCGCCGGGCCATCGCCATCGTGGATGGGGCGGGGCGGAAAGCGTCGGACCATGAAAGAGCAGCGATGGTCACCGCGTTCAAGCAGTCCTGCCGCTTGGAAGTGGAATTCTTCGACGCGCCGAGACTTCATTCCTGACCGCTGCCGGCAGCGCCGCCGCTATGATGGAGTGGCATGGTTGCGGTGCTGCCCGCCGGGTTTGTGGTTACTACCACAGCGGGGCCGCCGGAACCAGCCTCATTTGCGGCCGTGGACGGATTTAGCGTATTCTGGATCTTCGGTGCTTACGCCAACACTTGGGTTATGACCCTGGGGCATTCTGCTGTGTATAACAAGCGGACTGCTCCACCGGGACGGCTCACGGATTTCCCCGGGGAATCCACGGCGTTGAGGCACAGCGGGATCCCAGCCAATTTCCGAGCCGGGTGCCGCACGCAAATTTTGTAATAAACGTCGAGAGAAGTGAGTTCCCAAGTGGTGTACGCGATTGTCCGCGCAGGCGGCCGCCAAGAGAAGGTTTCCGTTGGAGACTTCGTTACCCTGAACCGCGTCGCCGGTGGAGCCGGCAGCACCATCGAGCTGCCCGCACTGCTCCTGGTTGACGGTGACAAAGTCACCTCCGCCGCCGCTGACCTGGCCAAGGTAACTGTTACGGCTGAAATCCTCCAGGACCTCCGTGGTCCTAAGATTGTCATCCAGAAGTACAAGAACAAGACCGGCTACAAGAAGCGCCAGGGTCACCGCCAGGAACTGACCAAGGTCAAGATCACCGGCATCAAGTAACCCACCGGTTACTGTTCAGGTTTTCCAACAGATTCCCCAGAATTTTAAAGGCAGGCATTTCAGATGGCACATAAAAAGGGCGCGAGCTCCACTCGCAACGGTCGCGATTCCAACGCTCAGTACCTCGGCGTCAAGCGCTTCGGCGGCCAGGTAGTTTCCGCAGGCGAGATCATCGTCCGCCAGCGTGGCACCCACTTCCACCCGGGCGCCGGCGTTGGCCGTGGCGGTGACGACACCCTGTTCGCACTGACCCCGGGCGCCGTTGAATTCGGCACCCGCCGCGGTCGTCGCGTGGTCAACATCGTTGCTGCTGCAGCTGCAGAGTAACAACAAGTTCTGAAGCGGTGGAGCGGGCCTGTGGGTCCGCTCCACTGTTCTTTTAACCGCATTACAATCGATGTGGCGTTCCGGACGCCAGGTAAACAGCATTTGAGGAGATCCACGTGGCCAGCTTTGTAGACCGGGTAGTCCTGCACGTATCCGGCGGATCGGGCGGCCACGGATGCGTCTCCGTCCACCGCGAGAAGTTCAAGCCCCTGGGTGGACCCGACGGCGGCAACGGCGGCAACGGCGGTGACGTGATCCTTCGCGTCGATCACCAGACCACAACACTCCTCGACTACCACCACGCACCCCACCGGCATGCCAGCAACGGCGGTCCCGGCATGGGTGACTGGCGCGGCGGTAAGAACGGCGAGACCCTGGTGCTTCCCGTGCCGGACGGTACCGTGGTCAAGACCAAGGACGGCACCCTGCTCGCCGACCTCGTAGGTGAAGGTGCCGAGTACGTGGCGGCCGCCGGAGGCGTGGGCGGGCTCGGCAACGCAGCACTCTCCTCCCAGAAGCGCCGCGCCCCTGGCTTCGCCCTGCTGGGCCTTGAGGGTGACTCCCGCGACATCGTGCTGGAGCTGAAGTCCATCGCGGACATTGCACTGGTGGGCTTCCCGTCCGCGGGCAAGTCCAGCCTCATCGCAGCGATGTCCGCCGCCCGCCCCAAGATCGCCGACTACCCGTTCACCACACTGGTTCCCAACCTCGGCGTGGTGCAGGCAGGCGATGTGCGTTTCACCATCGCCGATGTCCCCGGCCTCATCGAAGGCGCCAGTGAGGGACGCGGCCTGGGCCACAACTTCCTGCGCCACGTTGAGCGCTGCGCTGCCCTGGTGCACGTGCTGGACTGCGGCACCCTGGAATCGGACCGGGACCCGCTCTCCGACCTCGCCATCATCGAGGGGGAGCTGGAGAAGTACGCCGTCGACATGAGCTATGCCGGCCAGGACGGCGAAGTGGTTCCCCTGAACCACCGCCCCCGCCTGGTTGCGCTGAACAAGGTGGACCTGCCGGACGGCAAGGACATGGCAGAGTTTGTACGCCCGGAACTCGAATCGCGCGGCTACCGCGTCTTCGAAGTGTCCGCCACCAGCCACGAGGGACTGCGCCAGCTCGGCTTCGCCATGGCCGAGATCGTCCAGGCCGCCCGCGACGCCGTAGCCGCCGCCCCGCCCAAGGTCCAGCCCGCCGTGTTGCGGCCCCGCGCCGTGAATGAGGCAGGGTTCAAGATCCGTCGCGAGGAGAAGAACCTGGAGCCGCTGTTCCGCGTCCTGGGCGAAAAGCCCGAGCGGTGGGTCAAGCAGACCGACTTCACCAACGAGGAAGCCATTGGTTATCTCGCAGACCGCCTGGCCAAGCTCGGCGTGGAGACCGAGCTGTTCAAGCAGGGCGCCAAGCCGGGGGACACCGTGGTCATCGGCGGGGATGACGGCGTCGTCTTCGACTGGGAGCCCACCATGATGGCGGGTGCCGAACTCCTGGCCTCACCGCGCGGCACTGATCCGCGGTTCGCCGATATCGGTGACCGCCCCACCCGCACCCAGAAGCGCGAGGAGCAGCAGGAACGCCGGGATGCCAAGGCTGCCGCCCGCGCCGAGCTTGAGGCGGAGCGGAAAGCCGGGATCTGGACCGAATCCGTCAGCGGCCGCCGCGCCGCCCAGCCCCTCAAGGAAAGCGGACTGGAAGCGGACGATGACCTCTAAGAGCACCACGGCTGACCCTGCCCAGCGCACCGCGGACCGAAGTGCGCTGGCAGGTGCCCGGCGCATCGTGGTGAAGGTGGGGTCATCCTCGCTGACCAGCATCAAGGGCGGCATCTCGGAAGAGTCGCTCACGGCCCTGGCCGACGCGCTGGCGGCCAAGCGCAACGCCGGCGCCGAGATCATCCTGGTGTCCTCCGGCGCGATCGCCGCCGGACTGGCTCCGCTGGGGCTGGCAAAGCGGCCCCGCGACCTCGCCACCCAGCAAGCCGCCGCCAGCGTGGGCCAGGGACTGCTGATGGCCCGCTACACCCAGGCCTTCGGCGCCCACGGCGTGACCGTCAGCCAGGTCCTGCTCACGGCCGAGGACCTGATGCGCCGCAGCCAGCACACCAACGCCCTGCGCGCCATGGACCGGCTGCTGAACCTCGGGGTGGTCCCCGTGGTCAACGAAAACGACACTGTCGCCACCCACGAAATCCGCTTCGGCGACAACGACAGGCTCGCCGCCCTGGTGGCCCACCTGGTGCGCGCCGACGCACTCGTGCTGCTGTCCGACGTCGACTCCCTGTATGACGGTCCGCCCGCCCAGGGTGCCAAGCGCATCCCCCTGGTCACCGGCGCGCACGACCTTGAGGGCGTTTCCATCGGCAAGGCGGGTAGGGCCGGCGTGGGCACAGGCGGCATGATGACCAAGGTCGAAGCTGCCAGCATGGCGGCAGGCTCGGGCATCCACGCCCTGGTGACCTCCACGCCCAACGCCGCCGCGGCCCTGAACGGCGAGGACGTGGGCACCTGGTTCTCCGTCAACGGCTCCCGCAAACCGGTCCGCCTCCTGTGGTTGGCGCACGTCGCCTCCGTGCAGGGCCGCTTGATCCTGGACGACGGGGCTGTGCGCGCCGTGCGGCACCACCACACCTCCCTGCTGCCGGCGGGAATTTCCGCCATACACGGAGACTTTGAGCCGGGCGATGCCGTGGAACTCGCGGGTGCCGACGGCTCCGTTGTTGCCCGTGGTCTGGTCAACTACTCATCCCAGGAACTGCCCCACATGCTGGGACGGTCCACTCGGGAACTTGGCGAAGAACTGGGCAGTGGCTATGACCGCGAAGTTGTTCATGTTGATGACCTGGTGCTGTTGTGAGCTGCCGGCTCGCCTAAACTTGGAGCATGACTGAAGCCCTGATCCATACTGCTGAAAATTCCGGAACCACTGCTGCGCAGGCGCAGCCGGGTCCGTCGGCAGAGCAGGTATCAGCCGTGGACACTCTTTCCCCCGCGGAAGTGGAAGCGGCCGTCCACGCCATTGCCGACCGCTCCCGCCACGCAGCCCGCCGGATGTCCACCGCCAATCGCGCGTGGAAAGACCGCGGCCTTCGCGCCGTGGGAGCCGCGCTGCAGGAGAACGTCCAGGCGATCCTCGCCGCCAATGCCATGGATGTGCAGCGGGGCAAGGACAACGGCACCTCCAAGGCCCTCCTGGACCGGCTCACCCTCACCGAAACCCGTGTTGCCGGGTTGGTGGCGGCCCTGGAGAACCTGGCCAACCTTCCTGACCCCGTGGGTAACGTGGTCCGTGGCCAGACCCTCCCCAATGGCCTGCGCCTCCGCCAGGTCAATGTGCCCATGGGCGTTGTGGCGGCGATCTACGAGGCGCGTCCCAATGTCACCGTGGACATCGCGGGGCTGGCCCTCAAGAGCGGCAACGCAGTGATCCTGCGCGGCGGCAGTGCGGCGGAAGCCACCAACCAGGTCCTGGTACGCGTGCTTCGTGAAGCCCTTGAATCAGTCGGCCTGCCCGCCGATGCCGTGCAGACCGTGGACCAGTTCGGCCGCGCCGGCGCCAACGTCCTGATGAAGGCACGCGGCCGGGTGGACGTACTGATTCCCCGCGGCGGCCGCGACCTGATCCAGACCGTGGTCACCAACTCCGCCGTGCCGGTCATTGAGACAGGGGAAGGCAACGTCCACATCTTCATCGACGAGTCCGCCGACGAAAACATGGCCGTGGAAATCCTGCTCAACGCCAAGACCCAGCGGCCCAGCGTGTGCAACACCGTGGAGACGCTGCTAGTCCATTCGGGTTCAACCGTGCTGCCGGCCGTCGCCACCGCCCTCCGCAACGCCGGCGTCCGCCTCCACGTGGACGACCGCACCAAGGCGGCGCTGCCCGGCGTTGAGACCGAGCCGGCGACGGACGCGGACTGGGGCACCGAGTACATGGACCTGGACCTCGCAGTGGCCATGGTGGACAGCCTGGATGACGCCGTCCAGCACATCCGGACCTGGTCCACGGGACACACCGAGGCGATCCTCACCAACCACCTTGCCAACGCGGAACGGTTCATCGCGGAGGTGGATTCGGCGGCGGTGATCGTCAACGCTTCCACCCGGTTTACCGACGGCGGCGAACTGGGCCTTGGTGCCGAGGTGGGGATTTCAACCCAGAAGCTGCACGCCCGCGGCCCGATGGGCCTGACCGAACTCACCACCACGAAGTGGATTGTCCAGGGCGAAGGCCAGGTCCGCGCGTAGCAACGCGGTAACATAGACCAGAACCCGGAAAGCAGCGGTAGGTTCCGCTGCCCGTAATCCTTGAACATAGGGGAGAAAATGCTGCTCCAGCAGATTGCCACGTCCGTCGCCGCCGCCGGTGAATCAGGCCATGAGGAGCTTGCTCCGCTGTGGGCTGAGCCGTGGGTATTCGGCGTGTCCATGTTCGGCATCCTGGTGGTCCTGATGTTCATCACGCTCTCCTACACGAACCTGGGCAACCGGCACGCCGCCACCGAGGAACACGCGGATCCGCACCGGCAGCACCCCAACAAGCACGATCGCGGGCAGGGCCACTAAGATTTCCCACAATCTGCACCGCAATGGTGCCCGGGGGAGGCTGCGGCTGGGCGTGATGGGCGGGACGTTCGATCCCATCCACCACGGCCACCTCGTTGCGGCCAGCGAGGTCGCGGCGGAATTCGACCTTGACGAGGTTGTCTTCGTCCCCACCGGGCAACCATGGCAAAAGTCCCATAAACAGGTCAGCGAGCCCGAGCACCGTTATCTGATGACCGTGATTGCCACGGCATCCAATCCGCGGTTCACCGTCAGCCGCGTCGACGTGGACCGTCCTGGTCCCACCTACACCATCGACACCCTGCGCGACCTGCGGGCACAACGCCCGGACGCCGATCTGTTCTTCATCACCGGCGCGGACGCCCTGGCGCAGATCCTGTCGTGGAAGGACATCGACGAACTCTGGTCGCTGGCGCACTTCGTGGGAGTCACGCGGCCAGGACACGTCCTGGACGGCATGGGCCGTGAAGACGTCAGCCTCCTGGAGGTCCCGGCGATGGCCATTTCGTCAACCGATTGCCGTGCCCGCGTGGCGGCGAACAACCCGGTCTGGTACCTGGTCCCGGACGGGGTAGTGCAGTACATCGCCAAGTACGGCCTTTATTCCGACGCCCCCGCAAGCGCGGAGGAACAAACTTCCGAAGCACGCGAACCCGCCAGTACTGAATGAGTTCTCAATGAGTCAGGAACAGCCACCTATCCGCAGCCGCCGGGAACTCCGGAAGGCCAGGGAAGCCCAACAGGCCACCCCACCTTCCGCAGAAGAGCGCCCGCCTGCCGCCGACCGGCCGGCTGACCGCGCCCCGGCACCCGCAGCCCACCCCCAAACGGCCGCGGACCAGACGTCCACGCAGCGTTCGTCCCAGATCCGGGCGCGCGACCGAGCCACGCTTCGCGCCATCAAGGAACTTGAGGAAAAAGAAGGGCAGCTCTCTGCCGGAGGACCACCCACCCGGCGCCAGCTGCGTTTGCAGCAGCTCAAAGAGCAGGCACTGACGGCGGCCAATCCTGTTGTTCAGGCCGCCGCTCCAGCTCCCACTGCTCCGCCATCCCCCGACGCCGGAAAGGGCAGCGGAGCCGGAAGGAAGCGTGAGGGCCAGAAACCGGAGGGCCCCACGCAGGATTCCGGGAACGTTCCGGATGGCATGACTGTTGAACAGGCGCTGGAAGCGCGCGCACTCATCGCCGCGCAGGCCCGGAACCAGATCGCCAAAATGGAGCACATCGCCTCCATGGATCCCGAAGCCGTGGATCCGGAGATCCTTGCTGAGCAGATCGCCCTCGCCGAACGTGCCGCCGTGCTGAACCGCCGGGCCATGGCCCGGCAGAAGCTTGCCGAGCAGGCAGGCACCCCGGCCGTCCAGGCCAGGACCCCCGCTCCCGCGGACAAGCCAGCCCCGGAGACTGCGAACAAGCCCGCCCCGGACACTGCCGCCAAACCCGGCCCCTCCACCGCCAACAACCTGGCAATGGTGACCCCGCTCGAGTTCGTCCAGGTGCCCGGCGTCGAACGTCCGGTGATGAAGCCGCCGGCAACCTCCCATGTTCCGGTGACCACCCGGCCCGGTACGAAGGTTTCCCCGGGTCCAAAGGTGCCGCCAGGTGGGAAACGTAAGCCTGCGGCCCGGCCCAAGGCACCTGCGGCTGACACCGCCGCCGGCCGTTCCCAGGTCATAGCCCGGGCGGAGGCTGCCGCGAAGGCTGCAAGCCGTCCCAAACCGGTGGCGCAGCCGGTGGGCCAGCCGGCGAACCAGTCGGAGGACCTCTTCGAGGACCTTCCCCGTGTTCCCGCCAGCTCCGCTTATGGGCTCGATCCGCTGGATGCCGCCACGGCCGGCCTGGCCAGGGCGCAGCGGAACCGCATCCTCCAGTTTTGCATCCTCGCGTTCGGGATCCTGGCCCTCGTTGCCGGCATCATCCTGATCGTCAGCGGCATGTCCCGCTGACCCGGCCGGCACCAATACTTAACACAATCAAGGAGTCCCGTGACTGCAACAGAATCATCCATCGCCATTGCCCGTACGGCCGCCAAGGCCGCCGCGGACAAGATCGCCCAGGACATCGTCGCCATGGATGTGAGTGAACGCCTGGCCCTCGCCGACGTCTTCCTCATCGCGTCGGCGCCCAGCGAACGCCAGGTCAACGCCATCGTGGACGGCATCGAAGAGGAACTGGCCAAGCAGGACCTGCGTCCCGTGCGCCGCGAGGGCCGTTCCGGCGGTCGGTGGGTCCTGCTGGACTACGCCGACGTCGTCATCCACGTCCAGCACGAGGAGGACCGCGTGTTCTATGCCTTGGAGCGTCTGTGGAAGGACTGCCCCGTGGTGGACCTGCAGCTCGGCGACGACGCCTCGGCCAAGGCCGGCGCAGCAACCGAAAGCGAGTAGGCGCGGCGCCTGGGTGAATATTCCCGATTTGGAATTTTCGGAACTGCTGTTCTAAGATATTTGAGTCGCTTCGGGGGAGACCCCGAAACGAAGCTTGCTTGGAGCGGCAACAATCCGGGGCTGTGGCGCAGCTGGTAGCGCACCTGCATGGCATGCAGGGGGTCAGGGGTTCGAGTCCCCTCAGCTCCACCGGTAAGTCCGCCGGAACCTATGGTTCCGGCGGACTTTTTTGTGTTCCTGCCTCGGTGCGCCTTTGGGGTTTGGCGGCTTGGAGTGTGACTGGGCCTTAGGGCGGCCAATTGGCGTCCTGCGGAAAAGTGCATTACTCTGGTCAGGTTGCTCCGGGGAATTCGACCGGAAGGGACGAAAAGTAAGGGGCTGTGGCGCAGCTGGTAGCGCACCTGCATGGCATGCAGGGGGTCAGGGGTTCGAGTCCCCTCAGCTCCACCGATATAACAAAACAAAGGGAACCATCACTTGGTGATGGTTCCCTTTGTTGTTGCCACCGGCAACCGTTTGTGGACTAAAACTCTTCCGGCGCTGGTCAAAGCGCGGTACAACTGTGATTGAGGGCACATCGTCCCGCCTCCGGACTGCTTTCATCCAAGGCGGCGGCCGCGGGACGCGCTGACGAGGAGGTCACAGATGTCCCACGCAGGTGGTTCCGGCTACGTCCCGAACGGTGAAGCTTTTCCCGAAGGTCGCCTGACACGCGACACCGCCATCCGCGGGCCGGCCAGGCCCGCCCCCTATATCGGCGCCGGCGTCCTGCTGGCGGCCGCCATCCTGTTCCCCCTGATGCCCCAGCTCTACGCCTTTGATGCGCCGCGGCTTGGCGGCCTCCCGTTCTTCTACTGGTACCAGCTCTTGTGGGTGCCGATTTCGGCGATCTTGACCGGCAGCGCGTATTGGCTGGTCACCAAGGAGGACCGACGACGGCGGGCAGAGGCCCGTCCACCCCAGGAAGGGGCAGCCTCCGCCGGGAACAGTTTGGAAGGGGAGCGGCCATGAGCGGGCGGGAGATCAACTGGACGGCGCTTGTCATTGTCGTGCTGCTCTTTGTGGTCGTCGCGGTGATGGGCTTCCTGGCCGCGAGGTGGCGCCGCAGCGCCGAAGTGGAGGGGCTGCACAGCCTGGATGAATGGGGCCTGGGCGGCCGTGGGTTCGGTACCTGGATTACTTGGTTCCTGTTGGGCGGGGACCTGTACACCGCGTATACGTTCGTGGCGGTGCCGGCGGCAATGTGGGCCACAGGCGCGGTGAGCGGCTTTTTCGCGGTCCCCTACACCATCGTTCTGTATCCCATCATCTTCATCATCATGAGCCGGTTGTGGTCGGTGTCCCACCGCCACGGCTACGTCACCTCGGCAGACTTCGTGGGCGGACGGTACGGCAGCCGTTGGCTTTCGCTTGCCGTCGCGGTCACCGGCATCGTTGCCACCATGCCCTACATCGCTTTGCAGCTGGTTGGCATCAAGGCCGTGCTCACGGTTCTTGGCCTGGGCAGCTCCGGGAATGTGTTCTTGACCGACCTGCCGCTGATCCTGGCCTTCGTGGTCCTTGCCGCCTACACGTACACGTCGGGCCTGCGCGCACCGGCGATGATCGCCGTCGTCAAGGACCTGCTGATCTACCTTGCCGTGATCGTTGCGGTCATCTACCTGCCCATCAAGTTCGGCGGTTGGGACACGATCTTTGGTTCGGCCCAGTCAAAGCTGGGCACAATCAACCAGGCTACGGGCAAGCCGGCGGGCGTCTTCATTCCGGGAGCAGCCAACTACTCGGCCTACTGGTCACTTGCGCTGGGTTCGGCCATGGCGCTGTTCATGTATCCGCACTCGGTGACGGCGGTACTGGCCTCCAAGGCCCGCAACACCATCCGGCGCAACGCGGCCATCCTGCCGCTGTACTCGCTGATGCTTGGGTTCCTTGCCCTGCTCGGCTTCGTTGCCATCCAGGCGGGCACCAAGCCCATCGACCTGGACGGCTCGGTCAATCCGCAGCTGGTGGTCCCGCAACTCTTCCTTGACCACTTCCCGGCATGGTTTGCCGGCATCGCGCTGGCCGCCATCGCCATCGGCGCCCTGGTGCCGGCAGCGATCATGTCCATCGCGGCCGCCAACATGTTCACGCGCAACATCTACCGCGACTTCATTCGTCCCGACGTCGATCCCAAGACCGAGGCGAAGGTGTCCAAGATCGTCTCGCTGGTGGTGAAGGTGGGTGCCCTGGTCTTCGTGATCGCCATGGACCAGTCGGCAGCCATCAACATGCAGCTGCTGGGTGGCATCTGGATCCTGCAAACCTTCCCGGCGGTGGTGGCAGGCCTCTACACCCGTTGGTTCGACCGCTGGGCGCTCCTGATCGGTTGGGCGGCTGGCATCATCTTCGGCACCGTCTCCGCCTACAACGTGGTCAACCCGGTCACCAAGGCACACTTCGGCGGCTCGGTTGCCCCCATCCCCGGAACCGACCTCAGCGTCTACATCGCGGTGTCAGCCTTCGCGCTGAACCTGATAGTCGCCGCCGTCCTGACCCTGGTGATGCGGGCCCTGAAGGTCCGGACAGGCGAGGATCTCACCAGGCCCACGGACTACGAGGCGGACGAAACGGACCCGAAGGTGGTACAGATCGAGAAGACACAGCATTTCACCCAGCCGGGCGGCCCTTCACCGGTCGCCTGAGGGGCTAGACCGCCCTCCTGCCGGGTTACGTCCCGGCAGGAGGGCGCCCACATTACAGCCAGGCGTTCCGCCGCAGCGGCGGTTCTTCCCCGCCCGGCCGCCGGACCAGGACCTGGTTGACCCCGGTCAGCCCGTTTTCGAATCCCAGTGCGCTGGCCGCCATGTACAGCCGCCACACCCGCGCGCGCCCTTCGCCAACCAGCCGCACGGCCTCGTCCCAGTTCTGTTCCAGCCGGCTGACCCAGGCCCGAAGTGTCAGGGCGTAATGGCGCCGGAGGGCCTCCACGTCGAGGACTTCGAACCGGGCGGTCTCCAGGGCGGAGACCATCTCGCCGAGGCTGATCATTTCGCCGTCCGGGAAGACGTACCGGGGGATGAACGAGTCCGGGTCGGGGCTGGTGGGTCCGGCATTCCAGGAGATCGCATGGTTCAGCAGCCGGCCGCCGGGGCGCAGCAGCGCGAAGAGCGCCGTGGCGTAGGCAGGGGTCTGGGCCCGTCCCACGTGCTCGGACATTCCGATGGAACTGATGGCGTCGAACGGTCCGTCCTGCACGTCCCGGTAATCCTGCACGCGAATCTCCACGCTGTCGGTGAGACCGGCGTCTGCCGCCCGCTTGCGCGCCAGAACCGCCTGCTCCGCCGAGAGCGTCACGCCCACGACTGTGACGCCGTACCGGGCTGCAGCATGGATGGCGAAACTGCCCCACCCGCAGCCCACATCCAGGACCCGCATCCCGGGTTGAAGGCCCAGCTTCCGGCACACCAGATCCAGCTTGGCTTCCTGCGCGGCATCGAGGCCGCAGTCTGCGCCGCCGCGCCCGTCAGCGTCCAAGCCGCCGCGGCCCTCAGTGACCACGCCCTGGGCTGGATCCGCGCCCAGGCTGCTGCCAGCCGGCCGTGCGGCCGCATCGGCGGGCCATACCGCGCATGAATACACCATGGACGGGCCCAGCACCAGGGCGTAAAAGTCGTTGCCGACGTCGTAATGGTGCGAAATGGCAGCCGAGTCGCGGCTCCTGGAGTGCATCCTGCCTTTCCTTGCGACGCGCGCTTCCTCCGGCGGAGGGGCCGGGTTGGGCCCGACGGCCCCGAGCCGGACGGCGGTGCGCAGGAGCAGCCAGAGTTCGCCTGGGGAGAGCGGGCGGAACGGACCGGGCTCGGCGAACTTTCCAGCCGAACTCAAGGCCGTGAACGCGGCGAAGATATCGCCTGGGGCATCGATGTCGCCGGCTACATACGCCCGGCTCAGCCCCAGTTGCCCGGGCGACCAGAGCATCCGCCGCAGGGCCTTCCGGGATTTGAACTCCAGGACCGGGGCACCCGCTGGACCCGCCTCCGACCCGTCCCACGCCCGCAGCCGCAGTGGTATCTGCCCGGTGCCCAGCACCACCCCCAGGGCTTTTTCCAGCCGTGCGGCGTGGCCCTTGCTTCCGTTTCCGTTTGGTACTGCTGCTCCCGTCTCCATGCGCCCACCCTAAGGCCGCGCTGCCCTCCGCGACTATCATGGGGGAGTGATTCCTGACCCAACCGATGTGGTGGTCATCGGGGCGGGCCAGGCCGGCCTGTCGGCCGCCTACCACCTCCAGCGCCGGGGGCTCGACTATGCCGTGCTCGACGCCGAGGAAGGTCCGGGCGGCGCGTGGCGGCACCGCTGGAAGAGCCTGCGCATGGCCACCGTCAACGGGATCAGCGACCTGCCCGGCATTCCCAAGCCCGAGGTGGATCCCGCCGAACCCAGCTCCGAGTTCCTGACCCGCTACTTTGGCACCTATGAAGCGGAGCTGGGTCTCTCCGTCCGCCGTCCCGTCAAGGTGCGCGCTGTCAGGCGGGAAGACGACATCCCCGCCGGGCGGTTGCGAATCGAAACATCCGACGGCGACTGGAGCGCCAAGGCACTCATCAATGCCACCGGTACGTGGACCCGCCCCTTCTGGCCCATTTATCCCGGCCAGGACTCGTTCCGCGGCCGCCAGTTGCACGTTGCCGACTACGTCTCGGCGGACGAGTTCCGCGGCAAGCACATCATCGTCGTGGGTGGGGGCATTTCGGCCGTCGGCCTGCTTGAGGAAATTTCCCGCGTCACCACCACCAGCTGGTTCACCCGCCGGGAACCAGTGTGGCGGGACGCGCCGTTCGATGCCAAGGCAGGCCACGACGCCGTGGCGCTGGTGGAGGAACGGGTCCGCCGTGGGCTTCCGCCACAGAGCGTGGTTTCCGTGACGGGACTGATCTGGACGCCTGCGCTGCGCGCCGCCAAAGAACGCGGCGCACTCGACCGGCAGCCGATGTTCACCTCGATCGAGCCAGATGGGGTCCGCCGGGCGGACGGGAGCCTCCTGAAAGCCGATGTCATCCTCTGGGCCACCGGCTTCAGGGCCGAACTGGAACACCTCGCCCCGCTTCACTTGCGGGGACCCGGCGGAGGGATCGCCATGGAGGGCACCCAGGTGGCAGCCGAGCCGCGCGTCCACCTGGTCGGCTACGGCCCGTCGTCGTCCACTATCGGCGCCAACCGCGCAGGCCGCGCAGCCGTGGCGGCGATTATGGGACTGCCTGGAATGGCGGCAGCGGCAGAACCGGTAACGTGGGGGTGATGCCCCGGGCGCCGGGGACGGCAATCGCAACAGAAGGCGGCAGGGCACCGGTGGCAGCAAACAGCTTGGAGGACGTTTTCCGCGTCCTGCGCCGGCGGCCCGACGTGGAGGCCCCCAACCTTCAGGCCTGGGACGCCACGGACCGGCTGCTGCTGGAGACAGCAGTGCAGCTCGGGAGGTCCGGCAGCAGCTTCGCTGTCATCGGAGACCGTTACGGCGCCTTGACGCTCGGCGCTTCCGCAGTGCTTGCCCCCGCGTCCCTGCGTGTGCACCAGGACCTCATCACCGGGGAAAGGGCGCTGCGGCTCAACGCGGCCGAGTTGTCGAATGGGTTGCAAACCGGCCGGGAGGCTGCCGAAACCGAAGGTGCCGAAACCGGGTTTGTCCAGCTGCCCCTTGGCCGGGAGCTGCTGGAGGGAGCAGAAACCGTCCTGCTGCAGCTTCCCAAGACCCTTGCCGAACTGGAGGAAATTGCTACGGCCGTAGCGCGGCACGCGGCACCGGACGTCCGGTTGCTGGCAGGGGGCCGCATCAAGCACATGTCACTGGGCATGAACGCGGTCCTGGAACGGTACTTCGTGTCGGTGCAGCCGCAGCTCGCCCGGCAAAAATCACGGGTCCTGCTCTGCGCCGGGCCCAGGCCTGCCAGCGCCGCCCCACGTTTCCCCGTGGTGGAGCACGTTGCCGAGCTGGACCTGGACGTGGCCGCGCATGGAGCCGTGTTCGCCGGCCCACGGCTCGACATCGGCACACGCTTCCTGCTGACGTTCCTGCCCGCCATGAAACCGGCACGGCACGCCGTGGACCTTGGATGCGGCACCGGCATCCTCGCCGCAATGTACGCCCGGAAGTTCCCTGCCGCATCCGTAACGGCAACGGACCAGTCCGCAGCCGCCGTCCGGTCCGCCCTCGCCACCGCCCAGGCGAATGGCCTCGCCGACCGGATCACCGTCCTGCAGGACGATGCGCTCAGCAGCTTTGCCGATGCGTCCGTGGACGCCGTGCTGCTCAACCCGCCCTTCCACGTCGGCGCCGGTGTCCATGCCGGAGCCGGCCTGAAGATGATCGAGGCCGCCGGCCGTGTCCTGGCTCCCGGCGGCGAACTGTGGACGGTCTTCAACCGGCACCTGGCCTACCAGCCGGCACTGGAACGCTGTGTAGGGCCCACCGTGGTGGAGGGCCGGAACACCAAGTTCACCGTCACCCGGAGCACCCGCAGCCCCTGCTGACGGGAAAAAAGACATCGCGCCGCGCCGCCGTTCCCGCATGTGGGCGGCGGCGCACCCGTAACGTACGATTCAAAGCATCACCATCACCGGTAGCCGAAGACGTTTAGGGGACACAGTGTCTGAGATCCGCCAATCCTCTCCGAGACGCGGAACCAACTTGCCCAGGATGGGGGACTTCAACCTCACTGTCATCCTTGATGCAATCCGCAGGACCTCCGGTGGTCTCAGCCGGGTGGAGCTGGCCCAGATCGTGGGTCTGTCCCCCCAGACCATCTCCAATATTTCCCGCCGCCTCCTGGACCAGAACCTGATTGTCGAGGCCGGCAAGGAGGGCACCGGTCCGGGCAAGCCGCGCACCATCCTGCGCCTGAATCCCGGCGGCATGTACGCCCTGGGGGTCCACCTGGACCCGGCTGTCACCACTTTCGTGGTGCTGGACCTCGTGGGAGCAGTGGTGCGGCATTCAAGCATCAAAACCCCCGGCGGCAACGATCCCGCCGCGGTCATCGCTACCATCACAGCGGAAATCGCCCAGCTCGTGGAGGACTCGGGCGTGGACCGGGGCCGGATTGCGGGACTGGGAGTGGCCGCCCCCGGCCCCATCGACCTGGACCATGGAACAGTGGTGGACCCGCCCCTGCTTCCCGGCTGGGACAGGGTGGAACTGCGGGACGCGCTGGCCAGGGCCACCGGCTACTCAGTACTTGTTGACAAGGACGTCACCAGCGCCGCAGTGGCGGAAACCTGGGCGGGTGGCGCCAGTGGAGCCGGCAGCTTCATCTTCATGTACATGGGCACAGGCATCGGCTGCGGCATCGTGCTCAACGATGAGGTTGTCCGCGGCACCTCCGGCAACGCCGGCGAGATCGGCCACATCGTGGTGGACCCGGACGGTCCGCTCTGCGACTGCGGCCAGCGCGGCTGCGTCAAGTCCTCGGCCATCCCGCAGGTCCTGGTGGCCGAGGCCGAAGCCGCCGGCATCCTGGACGGCACCCGCGCGGGGAACAGCGGCGCCGAAATCCAGCAAAGTTTCTCCCGGCTGTGCGAACTTGCCGATGCCGGCAACGAAAAGGCCGCCGCCATCCTGGATAAGTCCGCGGTCCTGGTGGCCCGGGCGGCGTCGGTGGTCACAAACGCCCTGGACGTTGAAAGGGTTGTTTTCGGTGGCCCCTTCTGGAGCGGGCTGGCCGAACGCTACCTTGAACGGATCCCGCCGCTGCTGGACGGAAACAGCGCTGCCCGCCTCATCCACCCCATCGAGGTGGTGGGCACAGGCGTGGGGGAGGACGTGGGAGCCATCGGGGCCGCGTCCCTGGTCCTGGAACATACCCTCGCCCCCCGCGCCCAGCGGCTCCTGCTGGAGAGCTGACCAGCATGTTTCGACGGGCATCCAAGACAGCATCCCTGCTGGCCGCCGCGGTCCTGGTCCTCGCAGCCTGTACGCCCGCAGATCCGGGCGGCGGCGACAAGACCATCAAGGTGGCCTACCAGAAGACAGACTCGTTCACCGCCCTGGACAGCATGCTGCAGGAGGCGAAGAAGGAGTTTGAAGCCGCCAACCAGGGCGTGAAAGTCGAACTGCAGCCCATCCAGGCCAGCGACGAGGATTACGGCACCAAGCTGGCCCTGGCCCTGCGGTCGCCCTCGACTGCCCCGGACGTCTTCTACGAAGACACCTTCAAGGTCCGCTCCGATGCGGACGCCGGGTACCTCATGAACCTGGACAGCCGCTTGGCCGGCTGGGGGGACTGGGGCGCTTTCGACAACGCAGCGAAGGAAGCGGGGAAAGCGGACGACGGCGGCACGTACGCAGTGCCGTTGGGCACCGACACGCGGGTCATCTGGTACAACAAAAAGGTTCTTGCGGCAGCAGGCATTGGACTGCCCTGGCACCCGTCCAGCTGGCAGGACATCCTGGACACCGCGCGGAAGATCAAAGCCGCCAACCCGGACGTGATCCCCTTCAACATGTACGCCGGAAAGGGTACCGGTGAAGGAACCGTAATGCAGGGGTTCTACGAACTCCTGTACGGCACCGGATCAAGCCTTTACGACCAGGACTCCAAAAAATGGGTCGTAGGCTCGCCCGGCTTCAAGGACTCGCTCACCTTCCTCGAGACGCTCTATGGGGAGAACCTGGCCGTTCCTCCGGCCGAAGCGCTGGACCCGAACGTCTGGAAGAAGGTGTTCGGCGAGTGGTTCCCCAAGGCAAAACTGGGAGCAACCGTGGAAGGCTCCTACGCGCCGTCGTTCTGGCAGGCCGGCGGGAGCTACGCTTGGCCCGGCTACGAGCAGGAGATGGGCGTCGCACCGTTCCCCACGCAGAAGGGACAGGCGCCAGGCAAGGTCAGCATGTCCGGGGGATGGACGCTGGCCGTTGGCGCGGAAACCAAGCAGCCGGACCTGGCCTTCAATTTCCTCACCACCGCCCTCAACGCAAAGAACTCGCTGGCATTCACGCTGGCCAGTTCGCAGATCGCCGTCCGCAACGACGTCGCCGCCGACCCCGGCTACCAGTCCGCCAACCCGTTCGTGAAGGATGTCTCCGGCCTGGTGTCCGTCACCCGGTTCCGGCCCGCCACCTCCGACTATCCCCGGATTTCCGCTGCCGTCCAGGAAGCCACCGAGGCCGTCATCACCGGCAACCGGACCCCTGAGCAGGCGGCGGCCGACTATGACACGGCCGTGACCGGCATCGTGGGCGGCGACAAGACCATCCGGAAGTAGCGGTGGCCGCCAACCACCGCGGCCGGCAGGTGCTCCGCTACCTGCCGGTCCTGCCCGCCGTCGTGCTGCTGGCCGTGTTCCTGGCCGGCCCCGTGCTGTGGGCCTTCCACGCCTCGCTCACCAACGCCGGACTCACCGGCAAGCACGCCAGGAACCCCGAGTGGGTGGGGCTGGAGAACTACCAGCGGCTGCTGCAGGACCCCGCCTTTCCGCTTTCGCTGGCGCTGACCGTCCTGTTCGTTGCAGGCTCGGCCATCCTGGGCCAGAACGTGCTGGGACTGGCCCTGGCCGTCCTCATGCGGCGCGCACGCCCTATGGTGTCGGCAACTGTTGGCACCGCCGTCGTGGCCGCCTGGGTCCTGCCGGAGATCGTGGCTGCCTTCGCCGCCTACGCCTTCTTCAGCCGGGACGGGACGCTCAACCAGTTGCTTGGCGCGTTTGGGCTGGCGGAAACCGACTGGCTTTACAGCGTTCCGATGGTGGCCGTGATCCTGGCGAACACCTGGCGCGGGACGGCCTTTTCGATGCTGGTGTACCGGGCCGCGCTGAACGGCGTCCCGGCCGAGCTGACCGAGGCTGCACAGATGGACGGTGCCGGTGCCTGGCAGCGGCTGGTGTTCATCACCCTGCCGGTGATCCGGGGCAGCATCGCCACCAACCTGATGCTGGTCACGCTGCAGACGCTGGCGGTCTTCACCCTGATCTGGGTCATGACGGCCGGTGGCCCTGCCAACGGCAGCACCACCTTGCCTGTCCTCGCCTACCAGGAGGCCTTCAAGTTTGGCGACATCGGCTACGGTACGGCCGTCGCCGTGGTCCTCATCCTGATCGGGGCCGTGTTCGGGCTGGCCTACCTGCGCCTGCTCAGAGAGCAGAAACCGTGACAGGCCGGCATGGACGTACCCGGAGCGTGTGGGCCGACGTGGTCCTGCTGCTGATCGGTGCGTGTTTCCTGCTGCCGCTGCTGTGGCTGGTCCTCGGTTCCCTGGACCCGGCCGCCGGACACGGCACCAAACTTCCGCAGCAGCCCGGGTTCGACAACTTCGCGGCCGTCTTCACTCCGGAGCTGCTGTTCCGGCCACTGTGGAACAGTTTGCTGCTGTCGGCCGGAACCGGCATCGTTACGCTGGTGGCAGCCGTGCTGGCCGCGTATCCACTCTCCCGCTACCGGTCCCGGTTCAACACTCCGTTCATGTCGGCCATCCTGTTCGGCACCTGCCTTCCCGTCACCGCCATCATGGTGCCGGTCTACGGATTGTTCGTCCAGCTTCGGCTGCTGGACTCCATTTTCGCAACGGTGCTGTTCCTGGCTGCCACCGGCCTTCCCATGGCCATCTGGATGACCAGGAACTTCATGGACGCCGTGCCGCTGGCACTTGAGGAAGCGGCGTGGGTTGACGGCGCATCAAGGCTGTCCGGGCTGCGGTCCATCGTGCTTCCGCTGATGGGACCGGGCCTGGGCGTGGTGTTCATCTTTGTGTTCATCCAAGCCTGGGGAAATTTCTTTGTCCCGTTCGTGCTGCTGCTGTCCGAGGCCAGCCAGCCCGCGGCTGTGTCGATCTTCAGCTTCTTCGGCCAGCACGGCGCAGTGGCCTACGGCCAGCTGGCCGCCTTCTCGATTCTCTATTCCGTTCCGGTCCTGGCCCTGTACGTCATCGTGGCGCGCGGGTCCGGCAACGCACTGGCCCTTGCAGGTGCTGTCAGGGGCTAGTCAATGTCCTCGAGCACCACGCCGAAGGGCAGGGTATCGTCGAGGTGCGCCTGGTGGCCGGTGGGATTGTTCACCACCCGGACTCCGTGCAGCTTTTCCGCCGCAGACTGCATCAGGACCGGCCGGACCGTGTCGACGAAGTGCTCGCTTTTACCGGCGAGGTATTCCTTGTAGCTGGCTGGAAGCTCAATCATGGCAAAAGGATAGACCTGCCTGCCACCAATGGGGAGGGGTGCCCATTGCCGGACTCCCGGTGCCCGGCTTGGATAGGATGGCGGACGGGACATGGCCGGCCCGGCCAGCGCGACCAACGCCGTCATCAGGGGGAATACAGTGCTTTCGACCAGCGTGCCTGCAAGAATCCAGCCGGCGGAGCTGGCCAGGGCGCAGCAGGTGGTGGCCAATATTTCCCGCAATTTCGATGCAAAAGTGGTGGGGCAGTCCCTGCTGCGGGAGTCGCTGCTGGTGGGACTGCTGACCGGCGGCCATATCCTCCTGGAAAGCGTCCCGGGACTGGCCAAAACCACGGCGGCACAAACCCTCGCCGAAGCTGTGAGCGCCGAATTCCGCAGGATCCAGTGCACCCCTGACCTGCTGCCCAGCGACATCGTGGGAACCCAGATCTACGACGCCGCCAAGGGCAGCTTCCACACCCAACTCGGCCCGGTGCATGCCAATATCGTGCTGCTGGATGAGATCAACCGCTCCAGCGCCAAGACCCAAAGCGCCATGCTGGAAGCCATGCAGGAACGCCAGACGTCCATCGGAGGACAGGACCACCCCCTGCCCTCGCCGTTCCTGGTCCTGGCAACCCAGAATCCCATCGAGCAGGAGGGAACCTACCAGCTGCCCGAGGCGCAGATGGACCGGTTCATGCTCAAGGATGTGCTGGACTATCCCACTCCCGCGGAAGAAGCGGAGATCATCCGCAGGATCGATGCCGGCGTCTACACCCGCGAACAAAAGCCCGCAGCTGCAGCCTCCCTGGACGCCGTCACCGAAATCCAGGCTTTGGTGGGACGGGTCTACCTCGACCCGTCGGTCATCAACTACATCGTGGGCCTCGTCTACGTGACGCGGAACGCCTCCCAATACATCGACGCCCGGCTGGCCGGCTTCATTGAATTCGGCGCCAGCCCGCGCGCCAGCATCGCCTTCAGCCAGGCGGCGCGGGCGGTGGCGCTGCTGAACGGCCGCGACCATGTCATCCCCGAGGACGTCAGGTCGCTGGCCCACCGGGTACTGCGGCACCGGTTGATCCTGAACTTTGACGCCGTGGCCGAGCAGGTCCCGGTCGAATCGGTGATCGACGCCGTCGTTGCCGCCGTCCAGACTCCGTGACCCCGGATGGCCAGCCTCCTCCAGCGGGTGAAGTCGAAGATGGCCATCTTCGCGCACCGCAAAGCGCGTGGAATGCTCGACGGCGAGTACGGTTCCGTATTCAGGGGCCGCAGCCTGGACTTTGACGACCTGCGCGCCTACGTGCCGGGTGACGAGGTACGCGACATCGACTGGAAGGCCACGGCCCGGCACGGTTCACCCCTGATCCGGCGCTATGTGGCCGTCCGCCGGCAGACCGTCCTCCTGGTCACCGACACGGGACGAAACATGGCAGCGGAGTCCCGGTCCGGGGAAGTGAAAAAGGACATCGCCGTGCTCGCACTGGGAGTCATGGGTTACCTGGCCCACCGGCACGGTGACGTGGTGGGCCTGGTGTGCGGCGACTCCACCGCAACCCGGTCCCTGCCGGCAAAGAGCGGCGAAGCCCACCTGGAACGGCTCCTCAGGCACGTGGATTCCCTTACGGGCCTCGATGGGGCGCCCAGCAGGATCCAGGACCAGCTGGGCTACGTGGCACGCAACGTCAAGGGCCGCCACCTGCTCTTCGTCGTCGCCGACGAACTGGCTGCGGACGCTGCCACGGCCCAGCTCCTGCGCCGGCTCCGCGCCCAGCACGAAGTCCTGTGGCTGACCGTGCGGGACGCGGACCTCGCGCCATCCTCCAAGCGCACGGATCCCAACGCCCCCGCGGCCTTCAGCGCTGCCGACGATTCCCTCCTGCCCTGGCCGCCGGGGATGTCCGCCGCAGTGGAGGCCGCCTATACGAAAGCGGCCTCGGAGCGTGATGCGGACCGGCAGGCCATGCTGCGCGCGGCCGGGATCACTGAAGGGGACGTGTCAGGCAGCGGGGATGTCATCACCGGACTGTTCACGCTCCTCGAGAGGCACCGCCGTGCAGGTTGATCCCGGGTTCTTCGGCCCGCTGCAGTACAGCACCGCCTGGGCATGGTGCGGGGCAGCGCTGCTTGCCCTGCTGGCAGGGTGGTACGTCTTCGTGCTGGCCACCACCCGTGCAGCCAGGCGCTCCGAGCCGGCCGGCAGTGCCCAGGGACGGTCCGCGCTGACCGACCTGCCTGCGCTCAAGGCGGCCTACCTGCAGCGCATCCACGATGTGGAGCAGGCAGCGGCGGAGGGCGCCCTGGATGCGCGGCCCGCCCATCAGGAGATCAGCCTCCTGCTGCGCGGTTTTGTCCGGGACGCCACGGGCGTGGACGCCACCAGGATGACCCACCAGGACCTCGCCCGGCACCCTCTTCCCGCCGCGGCCGACGCGGTCCAGGCCCTTTACCCGGCTGAATTCGGTCCCGGGCCGCTGCCTTCCGTTGCTGCGTCTGCGGCAAGAGCCTCGGCGGCGGTGCGCGCGTGGAGCTGATGTTCTGGTGGCTGCTGCCCCTTGCGGCCGCCGCGGCGGGCGTGGCGGCAGGGGTTGCGTTGCGCAGCAAGAGGCGGGGCAACGTACGACGCCGGCCCGTGGCCCACGCGGACAGGCTCACCGCGCTGCCGGAATACCAGGCAGCCCTCCGGCGGTACCGGCGGTGGCTGGCCCTGGCCGCAACTGCGCTGGCCCTGTTGCTGGTGTCCACCGCGGTAGCGGCGGCCCGTCCCGTCTCGGTGGATACCGTCCGGCCGGAGCAGCACAACCGCGACATCATGCTCTGCCTGGACGCATCGGGCTCCATGAGCAGTGCCGACGCTGCAGTAGTGGAAGTCTTTGCCAAACTGGCGCGCGAGTTCGACGGCGAACGGGTCGGCCTGACCATTTTCGACAGCAGCGCCATCCAGGTCTTTCCGTTGACGGACGATTACGCCTACGCGCAGGAGCAGCTCCAGGGTGCCAAGGACGCCTTCGACGGCAAACCCGGAAGCTCCGGATTCCTTGACGGCACGTGGAGCGGCAGGGGCTCCTCCCTGATTGGCGACGGGCTGGCGTCCTGCCTCAACAGTTTCCCAGGGGCCGGCAAGCCCCAAGGGGCCAGCGGCGGGGGTACCAACTCCCAGCGCTCGCGGTCGGTGGTGCTGGCGACCGACAACTTGCTGTCAGGAAAGCCCATCATGGCGCTGGGCCAGGCGGCCGCGTTGGCCAAGGATCGGTCCGTCCGCGTCTATGCGCTGAACCCGGCAGACCTGGACTACGGCCCCGGTCCGGACCAGCCGGGTGCCCAACTGCGGGCCGCCGCAGAATCCACGGGCGGCGCATACTACGCCCTTGACCGCCCGGACGCCGTGGCCGGGATTGTCACCGGGATTGAGCAAACCGAGACATCGGCCATCCACGGCGCACCCCGGGCTGTGTTCGCAGATGTACCTGGCCTGCCGCTGGTTGCTGCGCTGCTGTCTGCTCTTGCCCTTTGCGTTGTCCTTTGGCGCCTGCAGGGCATCCGCCTCCGCAGCAAGGCGTGGCTGCGCCGGGGAGCAATTGTGCTGCTGCTTCTTGCAGCGGCCCTGCGGCCACACCTGCCGGGCGGCACCGTCCAGGCCGCCAGCGCGGACCTGAACGTTTTCTTCGTGGTGGACACCACCACCAGCATGGTGGCCGAGGACTACGACAACGGAAAACCGCGCCTGGAGGGCGTCCGGAAGGACATCATGGCCATCGCTGAACAGTTGCCCGGCGCCCGGTTCTCCGTCATCACGTTCGACACCACCGCGCACGTCCGCATGCCGCTCAGCACCGACACCCTTGCCCTGCAGACCATCACGGACGTCCTGGAACCGCAGGTGACCGCTTATGCCAAGGGCAGCAGCATCACCGCAGCACGGCAGGTGCTGTCCGAGCGGCTGGCAGCGGCCAGGGACAGCCACCCGGGCCGGCCCCGGCTGGTGTACTACCTGGGCGACGGTGAGCAGACCAGCGGCAGGGAGCCGGATCCCATGAAAGTCGACGGCGGATTGGTCGCCGGGGGAGCGGTGCTGGGTTACGGCACATCCGGCGGCGGCCGGATGAAGGAGAACACCGGTTTGGCGGACGACGGCGGGACAGGCGGGGGAGGGGAGGCCGGCACCCGCAGCGGCGGCTACGTCCAGGACACCCGGCCCGGCAGCAACGGTGATGCACTGTCGATGATTGATGAGGGACGGCTGCAGGCCATCGCCGGGCAGCTTGGGGTGCCATATGCCCACCGCGTTGCCGGCGCCCCAGTGGCGGACATGATGCAGCAGGCGCACCCCGGCAGGGCGGAACGCGCTGACGGGCAAGGGCAGCTGGCCGCCGGGACGGAGCTGTACTGGATCCTCGCCGCCGGCGCCTTCCTGCTGGCCCTTCCGGAAGCCGTGGCACTCGCGCGGCAGCTTCGCGGACTTCCGCGTGCGGGCCTGAAGGAGGAAAAGCGGTGACCCCACAGTCGACACCACGGTCCCGCAGGCGCCGCCTGCTGCTGTGGTCGGCGCTGCCGGTGCTCCTGGTGCTGTGCACCGCCATCAAACTGCTCAGCCTGGGCATCCTGGCTGACCGCGCCGCCGCCGGTTTTACCGCCGGGAACGCTGCCGCCGTTGATGCCGCCGCCCGGGGCCTTGGTTTCGCAAACGTCGTGGAGCCGCACAAGGCGACGTTCGCCGCCGGCGACGCAGCCGTGGCGGAGGAAGACTATGCGACTGCCAGGACACACTTCGAACAAGCTCTAGGCATGGTTCCCGCCAGCTCGGGGGACGCGTGCACCATTCGGGTCAACCTTGTGCTGGCGATCGAACGCCTGGGTGACCAGCGGCAGCTGGCCGGGGACGCGGCGTCGGCCGTTCTGTTGTTCAAGGAAGCGCTGGCAACGGCCGGGCAGGCGCCGGAAGGGTGCCTCGCCGGGAGTGCCGAAACCGGCGGCCGGCTGGCCGCGGCAAGGGAGCGGCTGGAGAGCAAACTCGGCGCTGCCGGACAGGGCGCGGACGGGACGCCGGCACCAGGGGAGGAGCCATCGCCGGACACGTCGGCGGACCCCCGGCAGGGCCAGCTGGACCAGCTCCAGGACAGCGCACGGCAGGCGGAACGGGAGCGCAACAGCGGGCGTGAGCGGGAAGAGTATCTGGACAGCAGCGGCGGGGCAGCTGTGGAGCGCCCCTGGTGAAGGCGCGTACTGGCGAAGAAAATTCTGTTGCCTTGGAAAACGGCCTGTAAAACAGTGTCTTAATTCGGTGCCGACTTGTTCCCTGCCGGTCACAGCCCATAGAGTCGTAGACAAGTTACCGCGGTAACGTGTCAGCGATCCTCCGATCTGGAGGGTGTGGGTGCCCCCATGTGGGCCTGACATTTGCTCACGGACTACTTCATGCAAGGCGTAACAGTCGCGGCTGCGTCCCTGGTGGAGTCCCTCCGTGTTCCCCAAACTCAATTCATTGCCGGTTTCGCGCCGTTTTTTCGGCGGAAAGCAGGCGATGGCCCAAAGCCAAGGACGCAAATGTCACCACCAAGTTTGATTGACGCACACCCGAACCTCTCCGACACCGCCCCGGTGGCGTTGTCCTATGAGCTGTTCCCGCCCCGTTCCCCTGCAGCAGCGGAAACCCTCTGGACCACCATCCGGGAACTGGAAACCACTGAGCCGGACTATGTCTCCGTGACCTATGGCGCCAGCGGCTCCAACCGGGACACCGCCGTCGAACTCATTAATCGGCTCCTGCTCGAGACCACGCTGCGGCCGCTGGCCCACCTGACCTGCGTGGGCAACAGCCCGCAGGAACTAGCCACTATCGTGGGCGAACTGCTGGACACCGGCGTACGGGGCATCCTTGCCCTGCGCGGAGACCTTCCCAAGGACGCCGGCGCACCCGCCGCCGGATCCCTTCGGTACGCCCAGGACCTCATTGAACTCATCCGCCGCGTGGAGCAGCGCCGTTCGGCCCTGCTCTGTGCCGGCAAGATCGCGGTCGGCGTGGCGGCGTATCCCGCCCGCCATCCGGAATCGCCCAGCGAGGAGCACGACGTCGAGGTGCTGCTGGCCAAGCAGCGTTCCGGCGCCGACTTCGCCATCACACAGGTGTTCTTTGAGACCAGGCACTATGCCGACCTGCTCACCAGGGCCCGGCGCGCCGGCGTGACCATCCCTATCATTCCCGGCGTCATGCCGCTCACCAGCCTCCGCCGGCTCAACCGCCTGGGACAGCTCACCGGCGTGGAGCCCGCGCCGGAACTGATGGCCAAGCTGGCCGCCGCCGAGACCGACCTCGAACGGCTCCACATCGGGGTCGACGCGACGGTGGACCTGGCCAACGCGGCCCTGGATGCCGGGGCTCCCGGCATCCACATCTACACCTTCAACGAGCATCAAAGCGCGCTGGAAGTGCTGGACAAGCTGGCCCTGCCCGGGCGAAGCCGACCCGGCAGCCAGCACGGCCGGCGGGAATCCGCCGCCCGCATCCAGCTTGCCAGCTGAGCGTTTCGCGCTCCGTACACACCTTTACCCGACCAGCCCGACGTTAGGGCTGCCCAAAAAACTTAGGATCTTCCATGTCTGAGCTGACTGCACCCAAAAACACCCCGTTCCCGTCCGCTTCACTTCTCGGCTACCCCCGCATCGGCCGCCGCCGCGAACTCAAGAAGGCCGTGGAGGCCTACTGGGCCGGCAAGATCGGCGCCGCTGCCCTGGACGCCGCCGCCAAGGACATCCAGCTGGCCGCCGCCCGCCGCCTCCAGGAACTCGGGCTCACCGAAGCCGCCGCCGTGCCGGGCACCTTCTCCTACTACGACCAGGTCCTCGACACCACCGCGCACCTGGGTGCCGTTCCTGCCCGCTTCGGCAAGCTGCTCAATGCCGACGGGCAGCTGGACATCGACGGCTACTTCACACTGGCCCGCGGCAACAAGGAGCAGCAGCCGCTCGAAATGACCAAGTGGTTCGACACCAACTACCACTACCTGGTGCCGGAAATCGGCCCGGAGACAGAGTTCACCCTGGCCTCCACCGCGAAGGTTGACGAGTTCGCGTTCGCCCTGGCCAACGGGATCGAAACCCGCCCCTACATCGTTGGGCCCGTGACCTACCTGCTCCTGTCCAAGGCTTCCGACGACGCCCAGGCCGGTTTCGCGCCACTGTCCCGCCTCGAGGACATCCTGCCCGTCTACGTCCAGCTGCTCGAAAAGCTCGCCGACGCCGGCGCCAACTGGGTGCAGCTCGACGAGCCGGCCCTGGTGGTTGACCAGGAAACCCCTGCCGCCGGCATCGAAGCAGCCGTTGCGAGGGCTTATGAGGTCCTGACCGCCGCGGCCAACCGTCCGCAGATTCTGGTTTCCACCCCGTACGGCTCGCTCGAAGGCCAGCTGGGCACCCTCGCTGCCACGAACATCGATGCCCTTCACATCGACGTCTTCAAGGGCGCCGTTCCCTCCGCCGCAGCGCTGGCTGGCCTGGGCAACAAGACCCTGGTGGCCGGCGTCGTGGACGGCCACAACATCTGGCGCAACGATCTCGCCGCGTCCGCCGCCAAGCTGGACCAACTGAAGGCCGCCGCCGGCAAGGTTGCCGTCTCCACCTCCACGTCCACCCAGCACGTCCCCCATGACGTCGCTGAGGAGACCCAGCTGTCAGAGCAGCTCCGCAGCTGGCTGGCCTTCTCCGACCAGAAGGCCGTGGAGGTCAAGACCCTGGCGTCCTACCTCGCGGACCCGGCCGCGGCCAAGGTTGCCATCGAGGAAGCCACCGCCGTGATCGGTTCCCGCGCCACCGCGGAAGGGGTGCGCCGCGCTGATGTCCGGGCCCGGACCGAAGCGCTTACCGCCAAAGACTTCAGCCGCTCGGCCTACGAAGTCCGCGAGGCCGCCCAGGAAGAAGCGCTGCACCTGCCGCCGCTGCCCACCACCACCATCGGCTCCTTCCCCCAGACCTCCGAAATCCGTTCGGCCCGCGCCCGCAACAGCAAGGGCGAGCTGAGCGATGAGCAGTACGAACAGCTCATGAAGGACGAAATCAAGCGCGTAGTGGACCTGCAGGAAGAGCTGGGCTATGACGTCCTGGTGCATGGCGAGCCGGAGCGCAACGACATGGTGCAGTACTTCGCCGAGAACCTCGAAGGCTTCGACGTCACCGTCCATGGCTGGGTCCAGTCCTACGGCTCACGCTGCACCCGCCCGTCGATCCTCTGGGGCGACGTCACGCGCAGCGCTCCCATCACCGTCAAGTGGGCGGAATATGCACAGTCGCTGACCGGCAAGCCGATGAAGGGCATGCTCACCGGTCCGGTCACCATCCTGGCCTGGTCATTTGTCCGGGACGACCAGCCGCTGGCTGAAACCGCCAACCAGGTTGGCCTGGCGCTGCGCGACGAGATCGCCGACCTCGAAGCCGCAGGTATCAAGGTCATCCAGGTGGACGAGCCCGCCCTGCGTGAACTGCTTCCGCTGCGCAAGGCAGACCAGGCCGACTACCTGAAGTGGTCCGTTGAATCCTTCCGCCTGGCGACCGCGGGCGCTGCCGACGCCACGCAGATCCACACCCACCTCTGCTACTCGGAGTTCGGCGTCATCATCGACGCGATCGACGGCCTGGACGCCGACGTCACCTCCATCGAAGCCGCCCGCTCCCGCATGGAGGTTGTCCACGACCTCGAGTCCCACGGCTTCGGACGCGGGGTTGGTCCGGGTGTTTACGACATCCACTCACCCCGCGTTCCGGGCGAGGCCGAGGTCACCGAGCTCCTGTCGACCGCGGTCAAGCACGTCCCGTCCCGCCAGCTCTGGGTCAACCCGGACTGCGGGCTGAAGACCCGCGGCTATGCCGAGACGGAGGAGTCGCTGCGGAACCTGGTCAAGGCCACGCAGACGGTCCGTACGGAACTGCTGCAAGCGGCCAAGTAGCGGACCCACGACGGCGGCTGGTCACCTGGGGTGCCCGGCCGCCGTCGTCTCCTTAATCCTCCAAGCGCTGACTGCCAGCCAAACACTTGCGGCGACAATCGCTACGATGCCGACCAACGTAGGCACTGAGTTGGCGTTGGAAAACCCTGTTTCGCCGATGATCCATCCCTGCGCCAGGTAGGCCAGCCCGGACAGCGCCATGAGCAGTCCGATGATCCGGGGAACGCGATGTGTGGCGGTCACAACAACGCCCAGCAGCAACAGTGCCGTTCCCAGCAGGAAGCTTTGGTAGCTGCGCGTGCCCCACTCCAGCCAGCGAATGCCCTCCGCCGTAGCGAAACGCGCCGCTTTTTCAGGCTCCGGAGCTGCGGCCCAGGCGTCCACCGCCTGCTTCAGGGCAACCCCGTCCACCGCCTGGAGTACGGCGTGAAGTGCCAGGGCGGCCGCGGCGGCAAGGGCACCAAAGCGGGCAAGCCAAGCCACGGCACGCTGCCGGACGCCAAGGGCTGCCCACAGGGACACCAGCCCCGCGCATACAAACGCCATCCCCACGAACTGGCCCAGGTGCACGGCGGTCCAGATGCCGCTGTTGGCGTAGGCGGTGAAGGAAGCGGCGTGGTCGTTGGCGTCGTGGGACTCGGCATGGAACACGCCGGCGAATATCGAGGCCAGCACACCGGCCAGGAGCAGCGACGCAGCCAGCCGCCACGTTCCGGCTTTCACATCATGCATGAGATCCATCGTGGAACCGGCCGCTCAGCAGCGCCAGGGTCAAACGCCCTCAGGACTCCCAGACGATCTCGTCGTCCACAACTCCGTCCTGGTCGGCGGAGGCCACCAGGACCTCATCCGTGAAGTGCTGGCCCAGGGTGAAGTCCAGGACGAAGTAGCGCTCGGGCTGGCCGGGGTAGATCCCTACGTGGCCGAGTTTCAACGCCTTGAGGAACACCTCGTTGGTGAGCTGTTTGCGGTCCTGGACGCCGAACACCTTGTGCAGATGCTCGTCCTTGAGGGCGTTGCAGTGGAAGTGCAGGTACTCCTGGGGGCTGGTGCCCTCCTGCTCAAGTTCCTCGGCAATCATTGCCCGGACTTCGTCCACCAGTTCGGGAAGGAAGCGCAGCCGGTACTCGACTTTCCGCAGCGCGGCTTCATCGAAGTGGTCGTGCGCGTTAATGTTCAGGTCGAGTTCCAGCGGGTGGCCTCGCAGCTCGTGCTTGGCGGCGAAGAGGTGATCCCTGCCGTGGTTGAGCTCAATCTCCCCAAAGTGCTGGCTCGCTACCTTGTTCATAGTCTCAACATAGACCTGAAGGGCAGACCATTCCAGCGTTCGGCCCTAATTCACCGCTGTGCGCATCCCGGCAAGGGTTTCAGCCAGCAGGTCCACGAAAAGTTGCACCCGCGCGGTCTTCCGGTCGTTGATCAGCAGCGCAAACACGTTCCGTGCCAGCCGGATCTCGGGCACGTCCAGCACCACCACGCCTGCCGGCTTGTTCCGCAGCGCCAACTCCGGAACCAGGGCTGCACCCAGTCCTGCTGCGGCCATTTCCAGGCTGGCGTGGAAGTCATCACTGTGTGCCACCACGCGGGGGTGCAGGTTGCAGCCGGCGAACAGCCGCTCGATCACCATGGCGTCACTGGTGCCGGGGTGATGCATGATCCACGGCATTTCCGAGAGATGGTCCGCCGCCACCTTGGCATCGGCCCGGAAGCCCCAGCCTGCCGGCAGCACCACGCGGAAGTCGTCGTCGCCGATCCACTGCCGGTTGATGGTGTTGGGCCAGGCGAAGCCGGTCTGGCCCACCTGGAACACCACCGCGAGGTCCAGGTCGCCGCCGGTGCGCAGGCCCTGGATGGTCTGGCCGGGCTCCGCCACCGAAACCCGCAGGTCAATGCCGAGCTTCTTCCAGGCCGGGTTCTTGAGGATCCGGGGCAGGACATAGGTGGCCAGGCTGGGGAAGATCCCCAGCCGCAGCTCCTGGCTTCCGGTGTCCTGCGTCCTTGACGCGGCAGCCATGAGCGCCTCGATGTCGGTGAGCACCTTGGCGGCATGGCGGGTCATGACGACGGCGGCCTCCGTAGGGACCACGGCGCGCGCCGAGCGCTGGAAGAGGGTTACGCCCGTTTCCCGCTCCAGCGCGGACATCTGCTGCGAGACGGCCGAGGCCGTGTAGCCAAGCGTTGCGGCTGCCGCAGCGAACGAGCCCAGCCGCGTGACCTCCAGGAGGGTCTTCAGGTGCACGGGATTTACCACGAGCCCACAGTACTGCACCCATCCGCGGCCGCTCCTGCGCCGAATTGCCGTCTGTATACCCGGCCCAGCGACAAATGTTCAGCAGAGGAGCATAAATTGTCACTTATCCCAGCAGGAAGTGCAGGCAGGCGGCGCATCGCCGTCATTGGCAGCGGCGTGGCGGGATTAACCGCCGCCTACGTCCTGAACAGGCAGGACGACGTCACCCTGTTCGAGGCGGACTCACGGCTGGGCGGCCACGCCCACACCCATGACATGCCGCAGCCGGACGGAAGCGTCATCGGGGTGGACACCGGATTCATAGTGCACAACGAGCGGACCTATCCCACCCTGCTGCGGCTGTTCGCCGAACTCGGCGTGGAAACGCAGGACTCGGAGATGAGCATGTCCATCCGCTGCGACGGCTGCGGGCTGGAATACGCCGGTGCGCGGGACGGTGCCCGGGGAATCATCGCCAAGCCTTCCAGCCTGCTGCGTGGCCGCTACCTGCTGATGCTGCTGGAGGTCACCCGCTTTTACCGGAAGGCGAGAGAGCTGCTCAGGACGGCGCCGCCGTCGGCCGTCAGCGATGAGGTGGAAGTCCCGGAACTGACGCTGGGCGCATTCCTGGAGCGGGAGAAGTTCAGCCCCTACTTCATCTCCCACTTCATGACCCCGGTGGTCAGCGCCGTATGGTCCTGCGATCCCGCCACCGCCCTTGCCTATCCCGCTCGGTACCTGTTCACCTTCCTGGGCCACCACGGCATGCTGGGCATCAAGGGCTCACCGCAGTGGCGCACAGTCACCGGCGGATCCGCCCGGTACGTGGAAAAACTCGCTGCAACACTGGGCGACGTTCGGCTGAACACGCCCGTCACGGCCATCCGGCGGCTGCCCGACGGCGTTGAGCTCGCAACCGACAACGGACTGGAAGACTTTGACGCCGTGGTCATTGCCACCCATCCTGCCCAGGCACTTGGGTTCCTGGCGGACGCCACGCCTGAGGAGAAGGAAGCGCTGGGCGGGATGCCCTACTCGGTCAACCACACCGTGTTCCACCGGGATCCCGCCGTCCTGCCGGCGTCGGAGAATGCGAGGGCGTCCTGGAACTATCGGCTGCCGGGTTGCGACGCCAGGCCGGACAAGGTCCTGGTGAGCTATGACCTGACCCGGCTGCAGCGGCTCACGCCGGCGGACGCCCGCCCCTACCTGGTGAGCCTGGGTGAATCCGAGCTGATCGCCGACGACGCGGTGCTGGAACGGATGGTGTACGAGCACCCGCAGTACACGCCTGAATCCCTGAAGGCCCAGCAGGCCATCGCGGCGCTAAGCAACAGCAGGATCGCGTACGCCGGGGCCTACCTTGGCTGGGGCTTCCACGAGGACGGCGCCCTCTCCGGTGTGCGTGCGGCAGAAAAGCTGGGCCGCACGTGGCCGCTGCCGCTGCCCGAGTCGGGCGACGCCAGCGGTGAAGGGGAGCGGGAACTCGCCGCAGAACCTGCATGACCATGGGCGCCTCGATCTACCGCACGTCCATTTCCCATGTGCGGCGCAGTCCCTTGAAAAACGCCTTCACGTACCGGAGCTACAGCTGGTTCGTTGACGTGGACGCGATTCCGCGGCTGCCGTTCCTGCTCCGCCCGCTGGCAGTGTTCCGCGCCGCGGACCACCTGGGCAATCCGGAGGCCAGCATCCGGTCGAACGTGGAGCGGTACCTGCGCACCCAGGGCATAGAGCCCGACGGCGGGCCCATCCACATGCTGGCCAGCGCCAGGGTGTTCGGTTACGTCTTCAACCCGCTCACCCTGTTCTGGTGCTACCGCGCCGGCGGAGAGCTGCAGTGCGTGGTGGCCGAGGTCCACAACACCTACGGGGAACGGCACTGCTACCTGCTGCGGACCGACCCGGCAGGGCGGGCGTCGGTGCCGAAGGCGTTCTACGTTTCACCCTTTAACGACGTCGATGGGCAGTACCGCATGAAGCTTCCGGCGCCGGGGGAGCGGCTGGCGGTCTCCATCATCCTGGAGCGGGAGGGGCAACGGCCCTTCGTCGCCACCATGGACGGACGGCGGAGACCGGCCACCATCCCGAACATCCTCGCCGCCGCCTTGACGGTGCCCGCGGCGCCGCTGCTGGTATCCGCCCTTATCCGCATACAGGGCATTAAGCTCTGGGCAAGACGCCTGCCCGTCGTTGCCAGACCACACCACCCCTCACAGGAGGCAGTTCAATGACAATGACCGACGATAACGGCACCACTGCCCACCTCGAAGACCCGGCCCAGACCGCCGCGCACACCCCTGCAGCCTGGGGCGCAACCGGTGTGCCGGCGTCACCCGCCACCATCGATCCTGACCGCTGGCCCGGTGTTGCCACGCCGCCGTCGGGCCCCAAGGCTGAGGTGGCCGGGAAAGCCGCCGGCCTGTTGTTCAAGGGAGCCGTCAAGCGGCTGCCGCTGCGGGTGGAATACCCGGACGGAACGGCCCTGGGGACCGGCGGTCCCGACGCCCCGGTGATGACCATGGTGCGGCCGGACGCGTTCGAGAAGCGGATCGGCGACAACGGGCTGATCGGACTGGGGGAGTCCTTCATGGCCGGCGACTGGGAAGCGTCGGACCTGGCTGCGGTGCTTGAAGTCTTCGCCGCCTCCGTGGATGCACTGATCCCGATGCCGCTGCAGAAGCTGCGCTCGCTGTACCTGCCCCGGACGCCCCGCCAGGAACGGAACGCCGAACAGAACACCCGGAGCAACATCTCCAGGCACTATGACCTGTCCAACGAGCTGTTCTCCAACTTCCTGGACACCACCATGAGCTACTCATCGGCGCTGTTTCCCGAGACAGCCGGCCCGCTGTCCTCGGTGAGTTGGGATTTCCTGGCGGAGGCACAGCAGGCCAAGATCGACCGGCTGCTGGACAAGGCCGGCGTGGGAGAGGGGACCCGGCTGCTGGAAATCGGCACGGGCTGGGGTGAGCTTGCTTTGCGTGCCGCGGCCCGCGGCGCCACCGTTTACAGCGTCACCCTGTCCAGCGAGCAGCAGGCGCTGGCCCAGGAACGCATTGCGGATGCGGGGTTCGCGGACCGTGTGACGGTGGCGCTGCAGGACTACCGCGCGGTGGAAGGCGAGTACGACGCCGTGGTGTCCGTGGAGATGATCGAGGCCGTGGGCTACGAATACTGGCCCATCTACTTCCAGACGATCGACCGCGTCCTGGCCCCCGGCGGAAAGGTGGCCGTCCAGGCCATCACCATGCCGCACGGGCGGATGCTGGCCACCCGCAACGCCTACACATGGGTGCACAAGTACATCTTCCCCGGCGGGTTCCTGCCCTCCGTCCGGGCCATTGAGGGCGTGACGCAGCAGCACACCACCCTGCGCGTCCGGGAGCGCATGGGGATGGGCGACCACTACGCCGCCACGCTGCGGTTGTGGGAGGAGCGGTTCCTTGCGCGGTCCCGGGAAGTGGGGGAGTTGGGCTTCGACGCGGTGTTCCAGCGGATGTGGCTCTTCTACCTCTGCTACTCCCGCGCGGGGTTCCAATCCGGTTACCTGGACGTGCAGCAGATTGTGCTGGACCGCCGGGAGGCGCAGCTTTAGTTTTGCCTTGGTGTTAAGGAAGGGGAGGGACAGGCATGAAACTTAGGACACTGGCATGGACGACGGCGGCGACGGTCGCCACTGCCGCCGCAGGCGGGGTTGCCACGGACCCGCGGAGCAGCTGGTACCTGAAGTTGCGGAAGCCAGAGTGGCAGCCACCGGCAATTGCGTTCCCCGTGGTGTGGACTGCCTTGTACGCCGATCTGGCGGTGACGTCCGCCGTCGCGCTGGACCGGGCTGCCGAACTGGACAGTGCTGCCGACAGTCCCGGCCCGGTGAGAAAGGACCACCGCCGGGAGTTGCGTGCCTATCAGGGTGCCTTGGCCGCAAACCTTGTCCTCAACGCCTCGTGGAGCTGGTTCTTCTGGCGCTCCCGCCGGCCGTGGCTGGGAGCTGCCGAAGCGGCCGTGCTCGCAGCCAGCAGCGCGGACCTGGTGCGGCGGACCTACCGGCTGAACCGGACTGCCGGCGTTTCGCTCGCTCCGTACGCTGCCTGGTGCGGATTCGCCACCGTACTTTCCACGGCAATCGCCAGGCTCAATCCCGGCGCGAAGTAGGAAGCGGAGGCAGTCTTTGCCTGACGCGTGCCGGATCGAAGGGTCCCTCATCACTACATGTAGTGATGAGGGACCCTTTTCCTGTGGCGGGACAGGTGGGCGACACGCCGGTGAATCACGACACGCGGACTGTGCAAAAGTGGGCAAGCCCGTCCACAGGGTGTGGACCAAGCCCGCAAAAAACCCGGGATCCCGGGCATTTTTCCGGCTCCTGCCTGTGGATTAACGGTGCATTAAATGACATACTTGTAATACATCATCTTGGGGTTCCAAAGAGGCGTCTGCACTACATGTAGTATCTACATACAGCTGGACGGGGACACCGAACCAGCAAGAGTTTAACTAAGGGGACAGGGACAATGACCGTAACGGTTTACACGAAGCCTGCTTGTGTTCAGTGCAACGCCACTTACCGCGCGCTCGACAAAAAGGGCATCACCTACCAGAGCGTTGACATCTCCCAGGACGCCGAGGCACTCGAGCGCCTGAAGGCACTGGGCTACATGCAGGCTCCCGTTGTGGTCACCGACCAGGACCACTGGTCCGGCTTCCGCCCGGACAAGATCGAAGAACTGGCCCTCTCCGCCGTTTCTTCCGTGGCCTAGGAGCCACAGCTTTTTCCTGCCGGCGACCAACTACCAGCTGAGGTGACTCCCATGGCACCAACAGCACAGCGCGACCACACGGCTCAGCGTGTGGAGGTGTCCCCGCCGGCCGCAGATCGGAACAATCCCGGGCAGGCTCTCACGGAGAGCCAGCTCATCTACTTTTCCTCCACATCCGAGAACACCAGCCGCTTCGTTGCGAAGCTTGGCCGTGAGGTGGCCCGGATCCCGCTTTACGCAAAGGACGCACCCCTCCTCGCCACCCGGCCGTTCGTGCTGGTGGTGCCCACCTATGGCGGCACCGGGGGAGAGGGATCCGTTCCCAAGCAGGTCATCCGGTTCCTGAACAACCCGCAGAACAGGAAACTGCTCCGGGGCGTCATCGGCGCCGGCAATACAAACTTCGGGGAAAACTACTGCATGGCCGCGGACATCATCGCCGCCAAATGCCAGGTACCCCACCTTTATCGATTCGAACTTATGGGAACGCCGGAAGACGTCACCCGGGTCAACCAAGGATTGGACAAGTTTTGGACACGACTGTCGCAGACACAGAAGTAACCAGGGCCCAGGAGCCTGAGATGCCGGCTGCCTACAAGGGGCTGGGCTATCACGAGCTGAACGCCATGCTGAACCTTTATGGTCCCAATGGCGAAATCCAGTTCGGCGCCGACCGTGAGGCTGCGCACCAGTACTTCCTGCAGCACGTGAACAACAACACCGTGTTCTTTCATGACCTGGAGGAGAAGCTCGACTACCTGGTGAAGAACCAGTACTACGAGCGCGAAACGCTGGACCAGTACACGATGAACTTCATCCGTGAGCTGTTCAACCGCGCCTACAAGAAGAAGTTCCGCTTCGAGACCTTCCTGGGCGCGTTCAAGTTCTACACGTCCTACACGCTGAAGACGTTCGACGGCAAGCGTTTCCTGGAGCGCTACGAGGACCGCGTCTGCATGGTTGCCCTGCACCTTGCCCGCGGCAATGAGCAGCTGGCCCTGCAGATGGTGGACGAAATCATCGAAGGCCGCTTCCAGCCGGCCACCCCCACGTTCCTGAACGCCGGCAAGAAGCAGCGCGGCGAATTGGTTTCATGCTTCCTGCTCCGCATCGAAGACAACATGGAATCGATCGGCCGCTCCATCAACTCCGCCCTGCAGCTGTCCAAGCGCGGCGGCGGCGTGGCCTTCGCACTGACCAACATCCGCGAAGTCGGTGCCCCGATCAAGCAGATCGAGAACCAGTCCTCCGGCGTCATCCCCGTGATGAAGCTCCTCGAAGACAGCTTCTCCTACGCCAACCAGCTGGGCGCCCGCCAGGGTGCCGGTGCCGTGTACCTGCACGCCCACCACCCGGACATCTACCGGTTCCTGGACACCAAGCGTGAGAACGCGGACGAAAAGATCCGCATCAAGACCCTCTCCCTGGGCGTTGTCATCCCGGACATCACGTTTGAGCTGGCCAAGAAGGACGAGGACATGTACCTGTTCTCGCCCTACGACGTCGAACGCGTCTACGGCATGCCGTTCTCCGATGTCTCCGTCACCGAGAAGTACTACGAGATGGTGGACGACTCCCGGATCAAGAAGACCAAGATCAAGGCCCGCGAGTTCTTCCAGACTCTCGCCGAGATCCAGTTCGAGTCCGGTTACCCGTACATCATGTTCGAGGACACCGTGAACCGGGCCAACCCGATTGACGGCAAGATCATCATGTCCAACCTGTGCTCGGAGATCCTCCAGGTTTCCCAGCCCACCACGTACAACGATGACCTCTCCTACGCCGACACCGGCAAGGACATCTCCTGCAACCTGGGTTCGCTGAACATCGCCAAGACCATGGACTCACCGGACTTCGGGCTGACAATCGAGACGGCAATCCGCTCGCTCTCGGCGGTGTCGGACATGTCCAACATCACCTCGGTGCCCTCCATCGCCAAGGGCAACGATCAAAGCCACGCCATCGGCCTGGGCCAGATGAACCTGCACGGCTACCTGGCCCGCGAGCGGGTCCACTACGGCTCCGAAGAGGGCCTGGACTTCACCAACATCTACTTCTATTCCGTGGTCTACCACGCGGTACGGGCGTCGAACCTGCTGGCCATCGAGACCGGCCAGACGTTCGGCGGGTTCGAGAAGTCCAAGTACGCGTCGGGTGAATACTTCGACAAGTACACGGAGCAGGAGTGGGTGCCGCAGACCGAGAAGGTCCGTGAGCTGTTCAAGGATGTGCACATCCCCACGCAGGCTGATTGGCTGGCGCTGAAGGCCTCAGTCATGGAGCACGGCATCTATAACCAGAACCTGCAGGCTGTCCCGCCCACGGGCTCGATCTCCTACATCAACAACTCCACCTCCTCGATCCACCCGGTGGCGTCCAAGATCGAGATCCGCAAGGAAGGCAAGCTGGGCCGCGTGTACTACCCGGCTCCGTACCTGACGAACGACAACCTGGAGTACTACCAGGACGCGTATGAAATCGGCTACGAGAAGGTCATCGACACCTACGCTGCTGCCACCCAGCACGTGGACCAGGGCCTGTCCCTGACGCTGTTCTTCAAGGACACCGCCACCACGCGAGACATCAACAAGGCCCAGATCTATGCCTGGAAGAAGGGCATCAAGACCATCTACTACATCCGTCTCCGCCAGCTCGCGCTGGAAGGGACTGAGGTCGAGGGCTGCGTCAGCTGCATGCTGTAGTTGCTCCTTCAACTAAAGGTGCCAGTACGACGGCGGGTGGCCGCCCGCCGTCGTACGCTTTAACTTAGTGAAACCCACCCAACGCTTAGGGGATGACATGACCGAGAAGGTCAAGCTGCTTAGCCACGTCGAGGCCATCAACTGGAACCGCATCCAGGATGACAAGGACGTCGACGTCTGGAACCGCCTGGTGAACAACTTCTGGCTGCCGGAGAAGGTGCCGCTGTCCAACGACGTCCAATCGTGGAACACGCTGACCCCCGTGGAGCAGCAGCTCACCATGCGCGTATTTACGGGCCTGACCCTGCTGGACACCATCCAGGGCACTGTTGGTGCTGTCTCCCTGATCCCGGACGCGCTGACCCCGCACGAGGAGGCCGTGTACACGAACATCGCCTTTATGGAGTCGGTGCACGCAAAGAGCTACTCCTCCATCTTCTCCACGCTGGCCTCCACCAAGGAGATCGACGAGGCATTCCGCTGGTCCACCGAGAACGAGAACCTTCAGAAGAAGGCCCAGATCGTCATGGACTACTACCAGGGTGACGACCCCCTGAAGCGCAAGGTGGCCTCCACTCTGCTGGAGAGTTTCCTGTTCTACTCGGGCTTCTACCTGCCCATGTACTGGTCTTCACGCGCCAAGCTGACGAACACGGCCGACCTGATCCGCCTGATCATCCGTGACGAAGCCGTGCACGGTTACTACATCGGCTACAAGTTCCAGAAGGGCCTGGAGAAGGTCTCCGAGGAACGCCGCCAGGAGATTAAGGACTACACGTTCGAACTGCTCTTCGAGCTGTACGAAAACGAAGTCCAGTACACCCACGACCTTTACGACGGCGTGGGCCTGGCCGAGGACGTTAAGAAGTTCCTGCACTACAACGCCAACAAGGCCCTGATGAACCTGGGCTACGAGGCAATGTTCCCGGCGTCCGTCACCGACGTGAACCCGGCCATCCTGTCGGCCCTGTCCCCGAATGCGGACGAGAACCACGACTTCTTCTCGGGCTCCGGTTCGTCCTACGTGATTGGCAAGGCTGTGAACACCGAGGACGAGGACTGGGACTTCTAGTCCCTCCTTGATGAGATCGGAGGCTGGCAGACGGTTTGCTGGCTAGCTAGTCGGCGAAACGGCCCAACGTACTTGCCGGAGCGCCGGCAATGAGGATACAGACGCTCGGCTTCAGTTGTTGAACTCGCAACTGAGGCCGAGGTGTCCTCGGCGCCCATCGGAGCTGGATTCACTTGTTGCCTTCATGACCGCCTTTGATCCGACACCTTTCAACCCTGCTTCGATCGCTCAGCAACTCGCTAACTACTGCGACTAAGGAGTCTTAGCGTGGCTCGCTTGTTTGTTTATTTCATCGGAATTGTAGTTTTCACAATTGCGATGATTAATTCGGATCCCGACAAAGGATTCTTTGCAGTTTCCAGTGGTTTCGCGATCGGCTTCGCCATACCGCTGCTAGACACCATTATTACTAACTTTCGATTTCTGAAGGTCGCTTGGTACGCCCTCCGTACTTGGCAACGCCGTGTCCGTATCTCTGCATCGTACCTTTATCGCATTCAAGTTGACGGTGACTACTTACTGGTGAAGGGTCAAAGGTTCGATCAGTATCAACCCGTTGGGGGCGTTTACAAGACTCATCCGTCATCGTCAGGAAAATTACGCGACATGAACGTCCTGGACGACGATTTGTTGGTCCCAGACGCCGTCAGCGAGGGTGATCTCCGGGTGCGCGTCCCGGGCAAACATCTAGTTTCGTTCGTACGGTGGTTTGAGGGAGAGCGTGGACGTGAGACCGACTGCTGGCGCGAGTTCCATGAGGAACTAGTTGCTACTGGCATTCTGCCCCAAGAGCTATTTCGGCTCATCAAGTACGACCGAGTCGAACGTCTTTATCGCCCTATGAAGTACAGCCCCTGGGCAAAGAGCCAGGAACTGCTGATCGCCGATGTTGTGGAGCTCCTACCTACGCCTGACCAACTGGCTGCGCTGCGGCAGCTGAAGACCACTTCAGACTCTCGGGTTCTTTGGGCTAAAGAAGACCAAATTCGACGAAGGGGAGCGGCAGATGGCGCAGCCAGCCAGATCACTCAGATAGCCCAGACCGCAGAGTGGACTATAGATGCCGCTATCTGAGATCACAGTGCTGTGCTTAGCGGCTTGCTTTGAATTTCTTCAGAAGGACAAAAAATGAGTCAGTCCGGTGATTTTCGAGTTTTTCTCAAGGAAAAGGTTAATTTGAACCAGAGCAGGTTGAACCTGCTGTCTCAACGCGTGACCGCCATTGAGAACTTCCTCTCGAACGATGAGGTCTTTGGTGAGTATGTAGTCGAAGTGATTCCGCAAGGCTCCTTTGCGCACGGGACCATCATCAAGCCCGTCGGTAACAAAGAATTTGACGCAGACGTGTTGGTCCTGATGGATGGGGTTGAAGGCTGGGAGCCCAGCGACTACGTGCAGAAGTTGTACGAGGCGTTTGGGCGGCGTGCGTCTTACAGGTCAATGCGTTCGCGCAAGAAGCGCTGCGTGACGATTGACTACGCAGGCGACTTCCACGTCGACGTGGTCCCGTTTGTGACCCTGTACGGCGCTCCTTACGTCACCAATAGGAACACCAACCAGTTCGAACCGGCTGCCCCCGACGAATTCACCGAGTGGCTAGAGGGCAAGAACCGAATGACGAACGGAAACCTCGTCAAGGTCGTCCGGCTCCTGAAGTACCTACGCGACCACAAGGCCCGCTTCGCGATCCCGTCCGTCACACTAACAGCCGCGTTGGCTCACCACGTCAGTGAGACCGCGAGGATAAGCGATCCGGACGCATATAGAAACGTCGCTAATACGCTCCGAACACTTTCAGCGGCTTTGGCTACACAACTCGCTGGATATCCGCACGACGCCCCCTGCATTATTGACCCTGGCACTGGTCGGAACCTGGCTGATCGCTGGCAAAGCCACAACTACCAGACTTTCCGGACCCGATTCGCTTCGTATGTCGAAAAAATCGATGAAGCCTGTGATGAGTCCGACTACAGCAAGGCAGTGAAAATCTGGCGAGATCTGTTCGGATCTAACTTCGGTGCGATCGTTGAGCCCGCTAGCCTTACGGCGGCGGCCTCCATCAGGCCGCTGGTACCGGCGTCGGAGCGGTTCCTGGACCGAGATTTTGCCATTCCCGAGGCTCTCAACCCCGCTTATCGCTTCAAAAACGTCGGGTACGTAGTCCCGCGGAAGGGGTTCCGTGGCGGCCCCTTGCCTCGGCGCGGTGACAGGGTCGGGAAGCGTCAATCCTTGAAGTTCAAGATTGAAAAATCGAACATACCTGAGCCATATGACGTGTACTGGAAGGTTCGGAACTATGGAGAGGAAGCAGAGAGGGCCGGCTCACTACGAGGTGAAATTCAGAAGGACAGCGGAGCACGCAACTGGATCGAGACGACATCCTACGTTGGGTACCACTACGTCGAAGCGATGATAGTCAAGGACGGTAGTTGCGTCGCAAAGAGCCGCCAGGATGTCATCGTTATCTGAGGATGAGCTCCGTATGAACGACGTGAGCAGGGAGCGGAGTCAGGGCGGATCGCACTCGTTGGCCAAGAGCCGCGGCCGCCCAAGGCTATTGCATTGAGCGGCCGTCCTGGTTACCGGGTCCGTGTCGGCGACTACAGGATCATTTACACCATTCAGGACGACGTGCTCCTGGTCGTGGTGGTGAACCTAGGGCACCGGCGGGACATTTACCAGAAGTGAGAGGCGCTGGTGTGTAGGAGTTGATCCTAGGCGGTCGCTGACCTGATGTTGCGTGCCCTGTCCAGACCCCGGAGGATTAGTTCTCCAGCAAACCCGAGGCCCAGCAGAGTGAGAAGAGTTCCGTTCCGGGCGGAACTCGCGGCCATGTATGTGTTCTGCGCTGCGGTGATAGTCGCAATATCGTTCGCGTACCAGCCGTTGACTACAGTCTGCTGCGGCGCACCCCTCGTTTCACCGTTGTTGATTTCGTTCTTGACGCTGGCTGAATTGAGCTCCGACTTCCAGTCTGAGGGGCTGCCGGCATCAACTGCAGCAGGGCCGGTGCCGAGCCACGTCAAGATGAATAAGAACGCCAAGACTGCTCCCAGGACGATGCGTGCCAGCTGGATCGGTCCCACGGCGGCAGTAAATCTTCTAATCCGGCCCTTCCCTCTGCTGACGTTCACCTGCGGGGCGGACTCCGGAACCGGTGGAACAGCCGGGCCTTTGTAGCTTGTAGACGGATCGTATGACGACATGATTTCCCCCATTTTTCGTATTTTGTTGCTACTGCCTGCTGGCAGGTACTCGGGACTAGAGACGCGCTTCGGCAAAGCGCGGCGCCATGGACTCCATCTGCTCCATAACCAGCTTGATGGCCTCCGGCTGCTTGTCTGGCGGGTACCCGAAGCGCACAAGAAGCCGCTTAATCGAGGACCGCAGCTTGGCACGCACGTCGTCGCGGACGGTCCAGTCGGTCCGGACGTCGCGGCGCATCACGGAAACCAATTCGCGGGCAATGTCAGCCAGGACGCCTTCGCCTTGGACCTCCACCGCAGACTCGTTCTGGGCGACGGCGTCGTAGAAGGCCAATTCGTCCGAATTCAGCGGGGGAGTGAACTGCTGGCCCCGCTTACCTTCCGCGGCCACCTCGCGTGCCAGCTCCACCAGCTCCGCGATCACCTCAGCCGACGTCAGCTGCTGGTTTGTGTACTTCTTCATCAGCTCGGTGATCCGCTCAGAGAACGCCCGCTGCCGGATCACGTTGTTCCGCGTGGAAGAAGCGGACTCATCGGCAATCAGCTTCCGCAGCGCCTCGATGGCCAGCTGCGGGTTCCGTGCCTTCTGCGTCTTGGCGATGAACTCGGGCGTTAAATCATCCAGGGAAGGCTTGGGCATGCCGGCAGCATCGTAGATGTCCAGCACCTCGCCTGAGGACGTCGCGGACGCAATCAGGTTAGCCAGCAGCCGCTGGATTTCCTCGGGTACCGGCTCGCCGCTTGCCTGCCGGTCGCTGGCGTCCATTTTTGCCATGAACACGCGGATCTCTTCGTACACGGCAATTTCTGGGCGGAGTGCTTCCAGATCCGTCGAGGACGAGCACAAAGCCCACGCCCGGGCGAGCTGACTTGAAACCCGTCGGTACTTGGCCGCGAGCGTCTCTTCACCATCGTCCGGACGGTTACCCGGTGTACGAGGATCCCGAAGGTAATTTACTGAACCCCACGTCGCGTTGAGGAAGGCCTTCGGTCCTCCCTTATGCCAAACTGCTTTCCAGTCATAGCCGGAAAGCAGGCCTCGGCAGGCGTCCACTCGATCACGGACTAGCGCAACAGCCTCATCGATGTTCTTGCCCACCGGCTTGTTCGCCTGGTCGGACTGCGTATACTCGCTCAAGGCCTTGGACAGGTTCTCGGCCAGCGGCGCGTATGCCACCAGCAGCCCGTCCTCCTTGCCCCGGAACGTGCGGTTGACCCGGGCCAGAGTCTGCATTAGCAGGGCGCCCTTGAGCGGCCGGTCCAGGTACAGGGTGTGCAGTGGGGGAGAGTCGTAGCCGGTGAGCATCATGTCCTTGACGATGACGAGCTCCAGTTCGTCGTTGACGTCCTTGAGCCGCTCCTTCACCTGCGCATTCAGCGAATCGCGGCGCACATGCAACGACACCGGCGGAACGTCAGTCGCGTCGCCCGAGTAGACCACCTTGATCTTGCCCTTCGACAGGTCGTCCGAATGCCAGTCCGGCCGCAGTGCCACGATGGCCGAGTAGAGGTTTGCGCAAATCTCCCGCGTCCCGCCCACGATCATCGCCTTGCCCGGCGCCTCAATGAACTTGAGCATCCGGTCGCGCCGGTTCTCCCAGTGCGCCACCAGGTCCTCGGCCAGAGCAGCGATGCGTTGCGGCGCCCCGTAGACAGCGTTGACGACGGCGACACTCGCTTCAATCCGGGCACGCTCCGTATCGTCGAGGCCCAGCGTCAGTTCATCTGCTGACTTGTCGAGATCCTCCTCCGTGACGCCCTCGGAAAGTCCCACCTTGATCAGCCGCGGCTCGAAGTAGACCGGCACGGTGGCGCCGTCCTCAACTGCCCGGGACAGGTCGTAGATGTCGATGTAATCGCCGAAGACTTCCTGCGTATTCCGGTCATCAAAAGATATGGGGGTGCCGGTGAAGGCGATGAGCGTGGCGTGGGGAAGTGCGTCCCTCAGGTGGCGGGCGTAGCCGTCCAGGTCGTCGTAATGCGAGCGGTGTGCCTCATCCACGACCACAATGATGTTGCGACGGTCGGACAGCAGAGGGTGGTCAGCGCCGGCTTCCTTTTCGGACTTGCTGCGGCCGAACTTCTGGAGCGTCGTGAAGTAGATGCCGCCAGTGGTACGGTTGCTCAGCTCGTCACGAAGTTCCGACCGCTTCTTGATCTGCTTGGGCGACTCAGCGAGGAGTAGGCTGCGGTCGAAGCCTTCGAACAGCTGGCCGTCCAGTTCATTCCGGTCGGTGATGACCACGACAGTGGGGTTCTTCAGCTTCGGCTGGCGCGCCACCATGTTGGCATACAACTCCATTTCCATGGACTTGCCAGACCCTTGGGTATGCCACACCACGCCAGCCTTGCCGTTGCTTTCCACTGCCTGAATGGTGCTGGCCACCGCCTTGGTCACGGCGTAGTACTGGTGCGGCTTGGCAATCCGCTTGGCCAGTCCGCCCGAGCCTTGGTCGAAGGCCGTGAAATTGCGGAGCAGCTGCAGGAACCGTTCCTGGTTGTAGAGGCCGTCCAGCGCGGTGTCGAGGGCGGTGACGGCGTCCCCATCCACCATGTAGCCCGGGGGGACCGGGACGCCGTCGTCATCGACATTCCAAGGTGAGAAGTGGTTGAAGGGGGTGAACGGTGTTCCGTACTTTGCCTGGATGCCGTCGCTGGCGAGCGTGAAAACACAGAAGCGGAACGCCATGGGGAATTCGCGGAGGTAGGTCTGCAGCTGGGCGTGGGCGCCGGGAAGGTCGGCGTGGGCGCTGCCGGCCTTCTTCAGTTCAATAATGCTTATGGGCATGCCGTTGCAGTAAAGAACGATGTCGAAGCGCCGTTTGTAGTCGCCCTGGACCAGCGTGACCTGGTTGACGGCGAGCCAGTCGTTTTGGTCCGGTGCCTGGCTCAGCAGTCGGATGGTCGGGTTGGCTTCGTTGCCGTCGGAGTCGATATAGCTCAGCCGGTAGCCGTCGACGAGGCAGTTGTGGATGCGGTGGTTTTCGGCCATCGGATCGTTTGACTTGGGTGAAGCGACTTCCGCCAAGGCCTGCTGCAGGTACTGGGCGGGGACGACCGGATTAAGGCGCTGGAGGGCGGCAAGCAGTCGCGGCCGGATCAGCAGCTCCGACCACGACTCTCGTTCCCCTGTACCAGGCGCAATGGACTGGCCCTCCAACGGCTTCCAATCCAGCTCGCCAAGCCGCTCCTTCGCGGCGCCTTCCCAGTCGGCTTCCGAGAAGGCTACTGCTGGTGATGTCACGGTGATTCCCCCAAAATCGATTTGTTGCTCAGCTTACTCAGGCTTCTGCCCTGTCCCCGGTACCCGCCGCAACTGCGCTGAGCGTTTACACCCCGGCGTTCTCCAAAACTTTCTCCGCGTCCTTGACCCGGAGCTTGCCGGACATGAGCTGGGGGAGGAGGGTGTCACGAGTAGCAGCGAGGGTCTGGTTTTCGCTCAGGAGCGCGCTCTCCATCTCCGACATCGACGCGATTCGCTCCCCGAGTTCAGCCTGCCGGCTCCTCTCGGGGAGCCTTATACGGAGCTTGCCGAGTTCAGTTCGTGATAGCTCTGTCTGCCCGGTGCTTCCTTCGCCCATCTCTTCGATGGTTGTCTGTGAAGCCAGGAGAGCCATGCCCGCGCAGACGGGATCAGCTTTCGCTGGATCGAACCGGACAATAGTGATGTGGGAGTCAACAGTAGCGTTGTCACTGTTGGTCCAGCGTGCTACCCGGCCGAGGGTTCCCTGGCCTGTGGAGTTCACAAGTACATCATCCATCTTCAGCATCTTGTTCCTGCCGACCTTCGATGCAATTGTTCGCCGAGCCGGATCTAGGTTGACGCGCTGATCGCGGATGCACTTTTGATTGAGCACCACGACAGTGTCCTCAGCCTCCGAGTATTTTGGTGCAACGCCTCGACTAAGGAGCTCGGTAACTTCGGAAAGCGCTACCTCGTGGTCCGCGGCGCGCATTGAAGCCGCGAACAGGGCCTGCGCCAAATCTGCGGACGTCTTAGCAAGTTTGGTGTTGGCGGCGATCTTGTCGTCGAGGGCGCCCAGCACCTCTGCGATCCCTCTTTGTTGACGGATGGGAGGGAGGGAGATGGGAAGCTGCCGAAAGGATGTTTTGTTGAACTTTGGCTGCGCACTGCCGCTGATGATACCGGCGATTAGCGACTGACCGACAGGACCCGCGAGGTAGTAATACAGATAGGTCTTGTCCACCTGGTCCAGGTCTCGAGGGCGGCAGACAATCGAGTTTGGTCCCAACGTCGTTGGCATGCCCAGGTTAGGTACGCGGAACACGGTTCCGGCGTTCGCACCAACGTTAGCGACTACCACATCGCCCTCGCTCAGGCGGCTCTTACGCAGATACTCGTAGGAAGACCTATCAACATAACTGAATGGGCCGGTCCATCCGGCATTGTGATCGACGAGGCGAACTAATACCGCGTATCCCTTGGCTGAAGACGTGAAAACGTTGAGCCGTAGCGATTCGAAACTGCCATTTGCCACGTAGTCCGATACTTCGACAGCGTCTCCAAGTTTCTGGTCCAGGACGAGATTGTTCACAGCACCCGCCCCAGCTGCTCGCGCACGATAGCCGCAAGCCGCTCGGACTCCTCGAACTGCTCAAACAGCTCCTTTGAAAGCCGCGCGATCTTTTCCTCGATCGGCTCGCCGTCGGCCTCAACCTCAGCGGCACCAACGTACCGTCCGGGCGTCAGCGCGTAGTCCGCTGCCTTGACCTCCGCAAGGCTGGCCGAGTAGCAGAAGCCCGGCTCGTCGTCGTACGTCAGCCCTGCCTCAATTGCCGAAGCGGTGCCGCGCCAGGCGTGGTAGGTGTTGGCGATCTTGGCGATGTCGTCGTCGGACAGGGCGCGCTCGGCGCGGTCCACCATGTAGCCCAGGTTCCGGGCGTCGATGAAGAGCACCTGCCCGGTCCGGTCCACGGAGCCCTGGGGGCCGGCGGTCTTGTCCTTCGCGAAGAACCAGGTGCATACCGGGATGCCGGTGCTGCGGAACAGTTGGGTGGGCAGCGCCACCATGCAGGATACGAGGTCTGCTTCCACCAGCTGGGCGCGGATCTCGCCCTCGCCGCCTGAATTGGAAGACATGGAGCCGTTGGCCATGACCACACCTGCGCTGCCGCCGGGCGCCAGCTTGGAGATGATGTGCTGGATCCAGGCGTAGTTGGCGTTGCCGGCCGGCGGGACGCCGTACTTCCAGCGCGGGTCCGACTCCGAGCGGGCCCAATCCTTGATGTTGAATGGCGGGTTGGCCATTATGAAGTCCGCGCCGTTGTTCCCGGTCAGCTCTGGGTGCTGGTCGCGGGCGAATGTGTCGCCCCAGCGGGAAGCCAGGTTTGCGTTGAGGCCGTGGATGGCCAGGTTCATCTTGGCCATTCGCCAGGTGCGCTCGTTGAGCTCCTGGCCGTAGACGGAGATGTCCGAGCCCTCCAGGTGGTGGGCGGCCAGGAACTTCTCCGCCTGGACGAACATGCCGCCCGAGCCGCAGCATGGGTCGTAGACGCGCCCGCGGTGCGGCTCAAGTACTTCCACGAGTACCCGGACCACGCCGGCGGGCGTGTAGAACTCGCCGCCGCGCTTGCCCTCCGCCTTGGCGAACTTCTCCAGGAAGTATTCGTAAACCTCGCCCAGCAGGTCGCGCGCCTTGCTGGCGCCCTGGCCGGTGAACCGTGCCGAGTTGAAGAGGTCCAGCAGCTCGCCGAGGCGGCGCTGGTCCACGTTGTCCCGGTTGTAGATCTTGGGCAGCGTGGCGGCCAGGCTCTTGTTGTCCTGCATGATGAGCTCCATCGCCTCATCAATCAGCAGCCCGATGGACTTCGGCGCGGCACCGTCCACCGCATCCAGGCCCTTGGCGTTCTCCGCCAGGTACGTCCAGCGTGCGCGGGGTGCTACCCAGAACACGCCTCGTCCGGTGTATTCGTCCACGTCGTCGATCAGCTGGGAGATCTGCTCCTCGTTGAGCCCTTCAGCTTCCAGCTCGGCCTGGATCTGTTCGCGCCGTTCCTCGAACGCGTCCGATACGTACTTCAGGAACACCAGCCCCAGGATCACGTCCTTGTACTGTGAGGCATCCATCGAGCCGCGGAGCTTGTCCGCCGCCTTCCAGAGAGTGTCCTTAAGTTCCTTCATGGTGGACGGGGCGAGGTCCACCTTCACTTTCGGGGGCATTATGCAGTTCCTTTTTCTGGTACGGCGTGGGTAATAGGGTCTGTCAGGGTGAGGCTTCCGCCCGCTACGCCGTCCGTAATCAGGGTAGCGAGTTCTTCGAGTTGTTTGAGTCGTTCCTGGGCCAGAGCCTGCTCGTGTTGCAGGCGGTGCAGGGCCTCGGTGAGCGGCTGGCGTTGGGCTTCGCCTGTGCGGCGCAGCAGCCAGCCCCGCCAGGACTTGTCTGCCGGGTTGAGGCTGTTAACGTCGCTGGCGACGACGGCGGGCAGGAGGCCGCCCGGGTCGCCCTGGTCAATCCTCAGGATCCGCGCGGGAAAGACGACGACGGCGCCGCCCTCTGGGTCGACCCTCGCGGCGGGCCGCGGGCTGGTGCAGAAGACGACGTCACCCGGCTCGGTGAGCCGTCCCGCGGGGTAGTTGGCGGCGAAGTCCAGCAGGGTGATGAAGCGCGGCTGGGTGTTCTGGGGATCCATGAGTTCCTCGCGGCCCAGGATCCTGCTTCCCGCCGTCTTGTTAATGTGCTGGTCCTCGACCCGGATGCCCTTGACGTATTTGAGGTATCCGGAGCCCGTAAGTTCTGTGACGGAGACGGGAGCGGGGGAGGAAGGGTTGGCGGCAGGCTGAACACCAAGAAGCGTGGTGTCACCACTTCCCCCTGTGGACAGGGCCCTGACGAGTTCGTCGGCACGCAGTGCCGCCTCTGCGCCGGGCGCCGCCGTTGACGTAGCCTTGGCCGGCAGGTCTACCAGGGCACCGGTTCGCGCAAGCAGAAGCCGGGTCTGCACCAACCGGGCGAACCGGAAGGAGTGGGCGCGGATGGTGCCCCGGTCGCCCATGGAGGCGACGACGTCGCTGATCAGGTCCTGACTCACGTCGAGGGTGAGTGGGGTGGTGCTGAGATCCGCCACCATGGTCCACCGCTCGGCGATGGGCACGTCGGCAAAAGACGGCCCCAACACCCACAGCGCCTGCGGCTCGCGTGGCTTTGCCCGAAGGAGCCCAGACGTGAGCCGGATGATGGCCCGCGCCCGGCCGGACCGGAGCAGGTCGGCACGGACGTTGCCGGCCACGCCCGACAGTGCATCACAAAGCACCCGGGCGGGAGCAATAATGACGGCCCTCTGGGAGTCGTCCATCTGCAGCACGATGTTCTCGATGCCGGACAGGATGCCTTCGGTGTCCAGACCGGGTTCACCGGGCGCGGGATATTGCGCAACATGGACTGCAGGACCGGTGACGGCGAAGGCGCCTTTGCTATCAACCTTGACGGGCCCACTGTCCGCACCATGCACTGCCAGGCGCCGGCGGGCCAAACGTGAGGCGCCGCCGTCGTGATCCGCTGCCAAAAAGGTGGCGGACTCTGACGCGCCGAACTGCTGCGCGATGCTGAGCATGACGTCGCTTCCGCCTGGTGTGGCGTCCACAAAGACTGGCCGGCTATCCAGCGTGACCGCGAGCTCTATGGCTGCCGCGCTGATGAGGTTGAGGGCTGGGGCTGTAAGTGCGGTATTCGCATGCTCCCTCAGGCCCTCCTTGAAGCGGTGGGTCAGCAGTTTCTCAAACGCCGCCGGAGCGCTGTAGGCGCTGTTCGCCAGCCTGTCCGCAAAGCTGGCCAGCCCGGTAAGAGCGGGGCCGAGAGCCTCCAGCTCGGAGTAGAGGAACAGGTCATCAGAGTCGGCCTCATCGGCCGCATCCAGGAGACCGGATGCACTCCGGTGGCCCAGCACCTCTCCGGTGATGACTTTCAGGGCGAGCAGGGCTGTGAGGCCGTCGAAGGTCTTGCGGCCGTCCTGCAATGGCCCAGCGTGATCCGCAGGTTTCGCGTATACCGCGACGTCGTCCTTTGCCTCAGGATTGTTGCCCCGGCCGGTTGCTTGCAGCCATGCGGTCACTTGGTCGGCGTCGAAAAGTTCGACGCCGTTTACAGTTTCCACCGGCGCGGGGAACGGGAGTGAACTCGCGCTGCTGCGCTTCCGCCACATGGAGACGACGGGACGCTGAACCTGCGAGACGGATGCCACGTCCGTCAGTGTCATGCGCAGTGAGTGCGCTGCTGTGACCATTGCCGTCCCCCTTCGTTGAATGTTCCCACAGCGTAACCTGATGCCCTGACATCGCCAGACTCTTGCTGATAACCCCCGTTATCAGCTAGTCAGCGTCTGAATTTGCCTACACAGCCATAGCTTGTTTCTGCAGCCAAGAGGTGATTCTCCGGGGCTGTGGCGGTGGCGGGAAACCGCACATTGGGGGGAGGTATCCCGCCGCCGACCTGCACGACTGACGAAATGGGGCGAACTGAGTGTTGAACAACGACATCGGCCCGGGGGAGATCCCCGAAACCGAGCAGGTGGATGTAGCCGGGCAGGACGAGCCTGCCGAGGTGATCAGGCGGGGCCGGAAGAAGCCTGTCCTTCTGGCGGCGGCCGCCGTCGTGCTGTTAGCCGGCGGAACGGCTCTTGGAACGGTGTTGCCGGATCCCAAGGAAAGCACCGCGTACAAGTCCCTTGCCAGCGAGAAGTCCACCGTCGAGACCGAACGGGATGCGGCGCTTTCCAGCTACGCCTCGCTGAAAGGCAAGTACGACTCGCTTGAGAACGGAATGGCGTCCCGCGAGTCCAAGGTTGCGGCCAGGGAGGCCGAAGTCGGCAAGGCCGACGCTGCCGTGAAGACGGCTGAGGCAGCGGTCAAGGCCCGCGAGGACGCCGTGACCGGAGCCGAGAAGGCGAAGGCGGCGCGCACGGTTGGCGACGGGACCTGGACGGTGGACACGGACATCGAACCGGGGACCTATCGGGCCGCAGCTGCCGTGGGATCTAGCTGCTACTGGGGGATCTACCGCAGCGGCAGCAACGGCAGCGACATCATCGAAAACGACATCCCCGGCGGTGGCCGCCCCGTGGTCACCCTCTCTGCAGGCCAGGACTTCAACTCCACCCGCTGCGGCAAATCGGAAAAGCAGTAGCCCCTGTTACTCCGCAGCATCACCCAACTGCATCACTCGAAAGGCACCATCATGACCAACCAGAACTTCGCCCCTGTTCCGCCGGCCGCCCAGGAACCCGCAGTCCGGCCGTTCTATAAGAAGAAGCGCTTCGTTGTCCCCGCAGGCGTTCTCCTGGTGGGTATTCTCATGGGCTCCTGCTCCGGCGGTAGCAAGCAGGCGGCCGACTCCAGCCCGGTCGCCTCCGCCACGGCGACCGCTGAGGCGGAGGCGCCGGCTGCCGCTGCGCCTGCCGCCCCGGCGGCGGCAGCCCCGCCGTCGTCCGCTCCGGCCGCGCCCGCGGCACCCTCGGTGGGCGCCCCATTCTCCGTGAAGATGCGCAACGGCAACGTCGCCAGGATCACTGTCGTATCCGCCGTCCGCACCGACTCTGTAACCACCGGCACGTTCGCTACTCCGCCCAAGAACGGCACCTACCTGCTCCTGGACGTGCTCTGGGAAACAGAATCCGGCAAGACGAGCTCCAACCCGCTCTACTTCTCGGCGAAGGATGCCAACGGGCGTAAGGCAGACATGAGCATGTTCGCCGATAACCAGCTGGGCTCCGGCGAAGTGTTGCCCGGGGACAAGGCGCGGGGCAACGTTGCCTTCGATATTGCTCCGGGTGCTGCCACCGTCATGATTTCTGATCCGCTGCTGCAGGAGGCTGCCCGGATCCAAATTTCGGGATAGGCGGTCTTGAGGTCGAAAGGAGGCCTACCGGATTCACCGGTTCGTCTCCTTCGCACTCCTCGGAGAGCTTCTTACCGTCCTGCATTCCCGCGGCTAAGGATCAACAAGACGGATGCCCTTCTCGTCCACACGCGGTCCTTCTCAAACATGAGTTGGGTGGTAGGGCATCATGGGACCCAGCAATCGCAGTCGAAATGGAGAACCTCAGTGAGCACATTTACCGATCCGATCGTCGGCGGCGCGATGCCGATGAGCACCTACGAGGGGCAAGTGTGGGACAAGCTCAACGATCACTGGCAGAAGCGTAACAACCGCCGTGGCCTGCCGAACTGGGCGAGCACTGCGCTCGAGCGCACCGGAGAGGTAACAGGAATGGCCGTGAACAGGGTCACGGCAGCTGTGCCAGAGGGGGTCAAAGAGCCTATCCGCCGTGCCGGCGACGCTGTCGCCACTGCAGCGGTGCGGCCAGCGCTCGAAGGCGCTGCAGCGCTTCTCGAGCTGGTCAACGACTGGGCTATGGAGCTTAACGACCCTGAGGGCGTTGAGAAGCTTGCCCGCAAGCGAGGTCTCGACCTCAATAGTTTCACCGAATTGCGGCAGCACGATCTCAAGGTTTGCGACCGGCTGCTGAAATTCAACACCCTCACGTGGCGGACAGCAGGCGCACTGGAAGGTGGGACCATGGGTGTGCTGGCTCTGACTCCCGTGGCCGGTATCCCTGTTGCCATGACAGCGGACATTCTCGTCATCCAAGTCTTGAGCACATCGATTGCGGCGCGAATCGCGTACTCGTACGGCTACGACGCTAAAGACCCCGATGAGCAGATCTTCATCCAACGCCTGGTACGCCGGTCATTCATGGCGCAAGCAGCCAAGGTCGAGCCGCTGCGTGACGTCGCCCGCGCAGCTGACGCTATCAAGGGACGTGTTCGGTGGTCGGAGAAACTCCGTGCCGACCATCGTCTGCTGGCCGCCCTGGAGAAGTTACTGCAGCACGTCGGTCCGGCCGGTACCAAAGTGCCGGTTCAAAACGTCGCTAAAGTGGTGCCGTACGTGGGCATCCTCATTGGTGCCGGCATGAACTCAGCAGTTCTCGGCAACGTGGCCGCTGATGCGCAGCGGTACTGCCAGACCCGATTCCTGTGTGAGAAGTACGGGTTGCCGCTGCCGGCGGCCCTGGTTACTGATTCAGACGAGCCGTTGGCTGAGGTCCGGATCGACTAAAGCAGCCATGACGACCTCATGGGTTAGGCACACTGCTTCGCGGTTGCGATCTGATATGCAGTGACCGGGATTTGCATGTGTCACGGAAGCGGTCCCACGATACGACGGAAGAGCACATCGATAACCCGGAGTAGCGGGCTGCCATCAGCGATGTTGTCCAGGTTGCCGAGATGACGGGCGCTCTGAAACCCACTCAGAACAACGATAATTGATTTGGTAACGCGGCAAAGAAGATAATAGAAGCAATGAAGGCCTCCGGATCGTTCCGGAGGCCTTTTGCATTCCCTTACCCCCGCACCAGCTGCCGTGCACGCCGATCCGCTTATCCATGAACGAATATTCTGTCCAAAATTCCAGCCCTTGGCATCCGCCAAGGGCACTTTGCTTTAACCCACTAAAGGAGAAACGATGACCGAGCAAGAAATCACACCGTACTTTAATTGGACTAAAAACCTGCTTCGCTACCACGAGCGGTCTGTTGTGGTTCAGGTGCCGGGCATTCAGGAATGGAGTCTGTGCTTCAGCGCAACGGCCGCCCGCATCGACAGGTTCTTGCAGCTGGGGCACGAGGGGTGCCTAACTGCCCCAATCCCTTGTACTCGACATAATTGAACTCGACCGGAGCGCGCCTTCCGACGCTCTTGCCGCTGACGGGTTGCTCAAGAACTTCGTGTTGTTCTGGAGTGCCCTAGCAGATGTCTATGGCAGTACCGGCACTAGGTCTCAGACTGAGGCAAAGCGTCTCGAACTCCTTATGGAATGGTCTTTGTTGCTCACTGCCCTGCCGGGGACAAACTACCCGGGAGTGAAGCTGTTGGCGCCTCGATACCGACACGAGCGCGCGCGGCTGGCTCTGACGAAGCTACGGAAAGGGCCGACTGACTTCGCGCACGTGGCACTGGGCCTTCAACTTGTGCAGGACCATGAAGCCTCGCTCGGCATGCGCTGGAATATGCGGTCAGCCTCGTTCTCCAGGATTGACGAGGCTGGTGGCAGAGGACGAAAAAGCTCTCTGCAGTCCTGGGATAAGTGCCGTGGCAAGCTGAACACCCACGACCAGGAATTTTCGGTCGAGGCTTCGAACGTTCGTGCAGTGGAGAAGCCCGCCCTGATGCTCGAACTCCACGGCAATTGGCGGGACCACTGGACGAACACATTGCTTTAGCGGCAATCCCCGACTGAGCTAACGACCTTCACTAGCGCGGTCCACCACGTACACCTGACGTAGGGGGATACGCGTCCTCCAGCGCGGTTCCAACTTGTCGTAGTTGTTGAGGGTCAGTTCCACGACTTCCGCTCCTGTGAGCAGCCGCAGGTTTTGCCGTTCACGCTCGTAGCCCAAAGCGTCTTTGCTGAAACTACCAAGGCAGACAAAGAGGGCAAGTTCACCGTGTGCAAGCGTTCCACTCAGGCGTTGAACGTCCGGCCGGGACTGCTGCGCGGCAGTGTGTTTGCACTGGACTTTAATCACCGGTGGTTCGAGGCCGAGAGGGTCCTTGTGCGCGATAACATCAACACCGCCGTCCGAGGAGTAAGGCGTCACGCGCGCTTGGTATCCCATGGCGCGGAGGAGATCGGCGGTGAAATGTTCAAACTCTTCGTGTGAGAGGTCTTGCAGCAGGGTCTTCAGAATGAAGTCGTGGGTGAATTGGTCCAAACGGGCGGCACTTGGCTCGGTTTCGATCCACTCATCTACCGCGTGTGACTCTATTGAAACAACGTGTTCCTGTGTCGGGCTGTCCGTACCTGCATCGAGGAAGTTCATGAACACGGGAACATTTTTCTTGACCCGGAAAAGCGTCATTGCAGAGCCAATTTCATAGAGTGCAGCCTGGGGAAACAAGCCTCGAGAAACTCCCGTCTTGACCCACCTGACCTTGCGCCGGTGAGGGTGCACAGGGACTTCGGGTAGGTATTCGTATTCTCCCGTAATGACGCCAAAGTTGAGGGTGCTATCGGCGCGGTACGGTGCGATGACGACGTCGCCTGCCTTCATTTCAAAGCCGAAGCGATAGAGAATGCCAGCCCAGACTGGGATAGCTCCTGCCTTGGCTTCCGGATAAGCGCCGCTAAGTGCGCGCTTCAATGAATCGCGGTCTCTGCCGATTGAGCGAATGTCGGGAATGGCAGACCAGCCGATGCTGATGAATCCCTCCTCAACCAATTCATCAGACAGTGCGTCATTGTGAATGCCCCAGACTGCAACCAACTTGTCCCCGACCTCTCCCTTGCCGTTCAGTCAGCTCAGCCTACCGTCGGACCTCCCAGGATACTTAGGGGAACCTCCGTCCCGCTGGTCTGATCGACACCATGCCGGTAGGCAACCTCATAAAAACGTGGAGCTCGAGGGGCTTCTCGGATGCGACGTCGACGGTCCCCGAGGCGGACTTCCGAGAACTGAACCGAAAACTTCCAATTTGACCTGCCACTGCGCCCTGGCCGCCGGAGATGTGTCGCGCGTATTTCCGCCGATTCGTTGTTGGAAGTTCTTCCGACTAGATCAAAATCTCACATTCGCCCGCCTGTGAGCTCGGAAGCTAGTTGGCGATTTCGTTCTGGACCGTTGGCGAAAAACTGGCCTAGTTGGCGGTAGCACAGGACAGTGTGAGGTTTCCAGAGAACTTTGGCAACTGTTCATGCAGTTGGCCAAATGGGTGAGACGCCCTACCTGTCGGAAGTGCGGGGCCACCTCCTTGGAGGACTTGCAAGGAGGTGGCCGGGGATGTCCTCCTCCATCAAAAGCGGCAGTCCCTGTTGTCTATATTGCAACGGGGAAGACAACCGAAGACAACGCCAGGCGTTATCCGGTTTGCGCCGTTGGCAACTGGACGTACTGGAGCGACGGCATGCTGGAGCTGATAGCGAAGAAACTGGTCTCGGTCAGCGCCGATGCCGTGACCATAAAGAGTCCCCGGCACGATCAGCGCGCCGGAGCCTCTTCATGGTCAACTGAGAGTCAGGCTGGGATCGAGTGGCACGCCATTTGTTCTGTGGTGGACCTTAGCCATTGTGCACGTCGCCCAATCCCGAAAAGAACCGGATGCCCGCGGGGCGTTCGGCTAGGAAACATAGCGCGAATAGGCGCCACATCAGCTTTAATCCGTCAGAATAATGACGGCACGTGGATCCTTGGGGGAAGCCGTCGTTGACGGTGCTGCCGCCCGGGCACCGTGGCGCATCACCACCTCAATGAAAGGTACATTATGACCCACCCTCACTCCGACCCCAGCTCTGCTCCTGGGGAGATCTCCGAGCCCCCAGTCCCCGCGCCGTACCAGGGCGGACAGTCCCCGACGGCTCCCCAGCCGCAGCAGGGCTACCCGGCAGGCCCCCAACAGCCGTATGCGGGTCAGCCGCAGTACCAGGCCCCGCAGCAGCCGTATGCTGGCCAGCCGCAGCACCAGGCCTACCCGCCGGCGCCCCAGCCGCAGGCACAGCAGTACCCGGGGCAGCCGCCGATGCCGAACCCGGCCTTCAGCTACCCGCAGCCGAAGTCGAAGATCGTCGCGGGTCTGCTGGGGATTTTCCTGGGCGGACTTGGCATCCACCGCTTCTACCTGGGCTACACCAAGATCGCCGTCATCCAGCTCATCCTGACGATCGTGCTGGGCTTCGTGACGTTCGGCCTTGGATTTGTTGTCGGTTTGTGGGGCCTTATCGAAGGCATCATGATCATCGCCGGTTCGGCGTACTTCCGTACAGACGCACACGGTGTCCCGCTCCGCGACTGACTCTGCCAGCCACCAACGATTCAAAGGGGACGACATCTTGACTGAAATCATCCATGACAGGCCCGAGCAACTGGCGCAGATCAACGCCGGCCTGCTGCAGGGCGAGATCGTGTACGCGGTATACGACTGCATCGGAGTCGGCACCGGCTTCGTCGGCATCACCAACATGCGGGTCATCCTGCAGGACAAGAGCTTCGTCGGCAACAAGCTTGCCATCGTCTCCGTGCCCTACAAGAACATCCGGTCCGTCTCCATGCTCTCCAACAAGTCGATGATGGGCCGGTTCGCATCGACCTCAAGCATCGGCATCGACACGGGGGGAAGCGTGAAGGAAGCGGACTTCCGGGGCGACGACAAGGCCCGTCACGCGCACGACCTGATCCTCTGGAACGTGCTCAACACCAAGTAGCGCTACAAAGGGCGGTCGGGACCATCCGGCCGCCCTTTGCCGTGCCCGAATCTTCGCCTGTCTGCACCCGGAGGAGACTTCGAAGCCGGGGTGAACCCCCGAACGTTGCCGCGGGTCTGCTCGTCCTCGCCGAAGCCGGCGGCATCACCACAGACTGGAAGGGGCAGGACCTCCACTTCCGGGCAGGCACGGACACAATCAATCTGGCGGCCAGCAACGGCTGGGTTCACGGAGAGATGCTCGAGGTTCTGGGGAAACTCAAGATGGCATCAGCTTTGGCCATCTGAGTCTCGATGAGCTCCGCGCACATGTAATCTGTCCCCAACATCACCACGTCCTGGGGGATCAGATGACCGAGAACGACCCGCCGGTGCCACCGGAACCGCAGCCCAGCAACCAGCCGTTCGCCGCGCCCGGCCAGCCACCTAACCAACCGCCGCAGTACCATCAAGCACCGCCGGCTCCGTACGGCCAGCAGCCGCGCCCACCGCAGTCTTACGTGCAGCCACAGCCGTACCCAGCACAGGGTTATGGGCAGCCGGCCTACGCCCAGACGTACCCGCAGAATGCACCGTACCCGTACCAGGCCCAGCCTGGCTGGACAGCCCCGCTGCCGCCCAAGTCCAGCATCCGCACCGCCGCCGGCGTCATGACCATCGTGATGGGCGCCTGGATGCTCGTCACCGCGGTTGCAGGCTTCGGCTTCGGCCTGCTCCTCCTGGGCCTGACGGCCCTCACCGCCGGCATCCTGGTGCTGGCACTGCGAAGGAGCAAAGGCGTTCAGATCTTCGCGCTTGTCTGCTCCGGAGTCGCCGTCTTGGCTGCACTCCTTTCGTTCGCAACTGTCGGAGTGATCGCACCCCTGATGCTCTTGTCACTGGCAGCCCCGGCCACAGTGCTCATCAGCATGAGCGTGGCCAAGGAGAGGCGGGGCGCCTGACCCGACGCACGAAAAGGCCCCGACCCGACTCAACGGACCGGGACCTTTCTGTTAGTGGGTCAGGAAAGTCCGCCACGTTCCATCCCTGAGCAGGATTCCTATGCAGTGGAAAACAGACCCCTCATTGTCCGCCAGACCACGGTAATGTCCTCCCTGTCGAGGATCTACGGCCGAAGAACCAGCCCAGCCTATGGCAGAGCCGGAGTTCGATTCGTTCTCGGCGCCAAGAGGATGCAGGGAGCGCCGAGCGGGCGACGTCGCCGGACGTCCAAAATAGGGTGCAGGTCCAGGCCGCCTTTAAAGTACACGTCATGGTTGCATCACCCATGAGATGGTTACAAAGATCGGTACCCTGTGTCAATGGCCATTACGTTCTGCCCATGGGCGGCCAGTTGATGTGCCCGCTGGTGGCCAGTAAAACTGCCCGGTTATGGCCAACAGATCTGCCCACTGATTCGTTTCGGCGGGGTCGGC